>WRKD01000155.1 GCA_009778255.1 Bacillota bacterium | reverse complement strand
GAGTTCAAGAATTTTATGATCGGCTCCACCGCCGGTAAAGTTATCAACACCATTTTATTAAGTATTGTGTGTTTAAGTTTTGCCCGTTGTCAAGCCCTCCAGGGAGATTTGGAGTCAGGGGGCGCAAAGAAATGATTGCATTGGCAAGCATAATAGCGGTGGTATCGGTGCTATATTTAATAAAAACGCTGCTTTATCCCATATATAAATCTGCCGGCAGTTCGCAAAAAAAAAGGTCTCGGCAATATATAAACGCTAGAAAAAAGGAACAACAAAGGCAAATAAAAGCTAAAACAAAAAGAGATTTTTTACAAAAATACGGTCATTTTATGTTAACAGATGTAGCTCGGGCTAAAATCGGCGCCATACTAAAGCGTTTGGATATGGATGTTTTGCCGGAAGAAATACGTTTACAGCAGCTTACTTGGGCGTTTGCCGCAATTGCCCTTACGGTGCTGGCTTTTGCAGCCAACCCTTTGTTGGGTTTTATAAGTATATTACTGGTGGTGCTGGCTTATTTATGGCCAATGGATAAACTGGTACAGAAAATAGATTTAAAAGAAAAAAGTGTGGCTCTTAGTTTTCCGGCTTTTTATAGTATGGTTTATTATCAATATTCCAAGACGATACATATATATTTATCTGATATTATAAAGGATTATTTGCCCAGCGCCGAGGGAGAATTGGCCCAAGAATTAGGAATAATGTTAGATAACCTTGAATATGGCGAGGAATACGCTCTTAAGCAGCTAAAAAAGCGCATTCCTATACACTATATTATTAAATTCTGCGATATTATGGAAACAAGGTTAAGAGGTTATGATAATACAGCGCAAATGTTTTATCTAAAAAATGAAATCGATGCCTATAGATTAGAATCTTTGGAAAAGGAATTGGCAAAAAGGCAGGCTGCCAATAATAAACTGCAGTTTATATTAATAATTGTTTTAGGTATATATATATTAACATATTTCCTTTTTACTGTTCTTTCAGCATTAAAAATGTTTCAATAAAAGCACCCTGCCGGTGTGTTACATTCAGAACAGAATAATAATATTTGCTGGGCTTATGTGCTTTAGAAGATAGTGAAAAAAAAAGGAGGTGAGAAAAATGAAAAAGTGCTTACAGGCAAAAGCTAGTATGGCTATAAGTAAAATATGGAATAGATTTTCAATACTAGCCAAAGAAGAAAACGGCGATTTTGGTATAGGTCAATTAGCCGGTATAGTAGCGGCTGTGGTTATTATTGGCGTGGTTGTTTCCACAATTACCGGTCTGCTGCCAGAATGGATCAACGATATTTGGCAATGGATTAGCGATTTATTTACTCAAATAGGTGGTTGATAGCTGTGAAAACACCGGTTTTTTAGGTGAGGGAGAGCGTTTATGTCTGGTTTTCTTAAGGCAGTTTTAATAGCAATATTGACAATGGTAAGTATAGTGATACTTTTCAATGCGGCCTTTTTTTTCCCTTGGTACCTTACTATAGTGGAAAAAGGTTTTACGGTTTCACAGGTTATCGCTACGAATAATTATTTACCATATAATGAATACAAAGATATTTTAAAATCACTGCAGGATTTGCCGATTTTCCGTGAACGTAATGACGCAGAAGAATTAAAAATAGAAGCAACGCATTTGGGCGGAGATATCGTAGGCAAGAATGCTATTGAAATAGATTATCATGATCTGGAACACTATTATGGGTTAGGCAATGAAACCGATCCGCGTGAAGCAGATAAGCCGTATGTGCAAATGGGAAATCCTGTTCTAATAACAATTTTTGCCCGATACCCCTTTCAGATGACCTTATTTGGTAATGCTCTCCCTCTCGCCGATATACCAATCTCTTTTAGTATGACCACCACCACTACTAAGCATTATAAAGATCTGGAGTACGAGTATATTATTGACCATAGCGACCCAAGTTTGGAAATTGATGATAATTTTTTCGATTGGGAACCGGAATAGAAAAATTAAATATTGCGATTTATTTGGTGATGCCTCATGAAAGAAATAAATATCTTCGGATACATTTTAGTAGCAGTTTTGTTTCTCTCCGCTATAATTATGCCTTTGTTTGAAACGTTTTTTGTTTATCGGGAAAGGCTGATGCTGGGTCACGCCCTTTACAATTCCTGCCGGGCCGCTGCCGAAGTAAGTTATAATTACACAGATATGAGAAATATCAATGCTCTGGCTCGTGAGGAGGAACTTCGGGAAATTTTTGCCGATACTTTTGCCACATCTTTTGGTTTGAATTTTGCATATATGTCCGGGGATATCCTTTATTTTGATACGCCAAATGAGCTATATAATGAATTTAAAGTTATACTATCTATTTGGTATGAAATTAGTGAATATGACGCCAGTAAAACAATAACCAAAATAGAAGCAACAGCAATAAGTCCCTATAAGTTTAAAACTGCATATATGCAAACGCTGAATACCGGCGCCGGTATTTTTTATGAACTGGATGTAAAACGCGCCTATACTATGGAAGTATTCAATTAAGGAGAGATTATGGAGTATATTCTTATTACTTTGCGGCTGAAAGATAGGGAAGATATAGATTTAAAAATACCCGCTTTTATTACCGGAGAAGAACTATTTAAAGTACTGTCAATAATAATTGGCAGCCCTCTTGCTCAAAATAGCAAAATCCAAGCGGAACCTTTGGGCAGGATTTTAGATAATAGCCAAACTCTTTATGCAGAAGGAGTAGGTCAAGGGGCATTACTGACCATATTATCAACCGAAAAGGTAAACAGCTATGAATACATCTAACGGAGCCTTAATAATAAGGCATAAGAAGCTTTTATATGTTTGCGACCTTGAAAATCATCTGGGAACGCATGTTTTGAATGAAGATAGCCAGTTAATAGGCAAAATAAACGGGCTTATGTGGTTTGCCGCTTCATGGGGCGAAGATATTTATTATAGTAATCAAAAAGACCATGATTATTTGTATTGTCTGGATACGCAAAGTTTAAGTGAAAATTGCATTTTAAATTGGCCCTGCTCTTATTTAACAGTATATGCCGATTCATTATACTTTTTGCATGAAGCAGATAACTTTATTTATAAGCTCGAGCTGCCTTCACACGAGCCAACTGCGGTAATTAAAGAAGAGTTTCGTTCTTTTATTATTCACGAGGGTTTTTTGTACGGCGCACAAGCTCAAGGGTTATTGAAGTTCGATATGCATAGTACAAAAAGCTCGCTGCTTACAGGTCATATGCCGTTTTGTCTTAATCTTCTGGCAGATGTATTGTATTATGCCGATTGTGCGCAGGATTATTATTTATGTAGTTTATGTATGGATGAAAAAAAACCGCACAGAGTTGATCTTATAAAGACTCAAAGTATTATTAGTGAAGGGAACTATCTTTATGCGGCAAATATGCTGGATAACCGCGCCATTGTAAGGATAAACGCAGTAAATGGAGAAACTATCCGCTTTTGCGGTGAAAAAGCAGAAAAACTGCATATTATAGACAATTATCTGTATTTTCTCAACCAGCATGATAAAAATGCCTGGTATAAAATGCCATTATCTGGCGGCCGCTGCTTAAGGGTAATGAAGACTGTGCCATAGTCTGCAGCAATAAAAAGAGGTTTAAGGAGGGTTAAATTTGGCTGAAAAAGTTAAGCTTACCTTTGAAGATTTTAAGAAAGCTGCTGCCGAACTGCAATCTACCTGCGATTCTCTATCAGCATACAAGGCAGAGATGCTAAAAGGATACACTTTGGCGCGGGCTAACTGGCATGGCTTGGCCGGCAATGCTTTTGAAGATTCCTGCCAAAAACTATTGAATAAATTAGCGGGTAATATTGAAAGGCTTGAAAAATTAATTAACGATTTAAAACAGATACAGCTAATAGCCGCTAATGTAGATAATAAGTTGGCTAAAGAACTAATATATGGGGAATCTTTATCTACAAAGTTCCCTATAGCAGATAAAAATAAAAGCCCGCAAACTGCTACTTATATTTCCTTAAAAGAAGTGGCCAGTGGCGCATTTGGAAGATGGCGAGATTCTCATACAGGCGAATGGTTTGAAAAGATTGAAGTATCTGATCCTATTACAGAAACAAAAACACATAAGATCAATATAGGCCAAGCTATAGTGGTAAATAATTCGCATGGCAATTTACCTTCAGATAACCGAGGGGCAAAGGCACAGCCATTTAAAACAAATGCCGGAACCAGAAGCCCCGAAGCTTATAGTGAAGTTGTAGAAAGTTTTAATGTAGAAAATACCACTAGATATCAAAAACAAGTAATAGTGATTAAGGATAATGAAGATGGTATCGAAAATTCACAGAATGAGAAAAAGACGAAAACACTAACACTAACTTACTGTAATATTTATGCGTGGGATGTTACTTGCGCTATGAGTGCCGAAATACCTCATTATATCGACTCCGCTGGCGCACCGAGTGATGCCAAAGAGGCAGATACAGAGTTATCCGCTTCCGCTACTTATGATTGGTTAGATAAACATGGTGCTACATATGGCTGGGTTGCCGTAACTGAGCAAGAAGCGGTTGCACGGGCCAATGCCGGGTTTCCTACAGTTGCCGTTAGTAAAAAAGACGGTTCTGGCCATATAGCGATAGTCGTTCCCCAAAAAGAAGAAGATACAGATGTTATGATATCACAAGCCGGAAAAAACAATTATAATCATCAATCACTAAACTACGGTTTTGGCAAAGATAAAGAGGTTCTTTATTATACGCATGATTAATTAGCCTAGAGATATGTATTAGGGGGAAAAATAATGACTTGCCGTTGTAATGAAATACAAAAATGCGAACAGGAAATACGGCGTTTAGAAAAAGATCTGGCAGAAGCTATAAACGCCGCTCAAGCCCATAGTAGTCAGGGAGCAGCAATTATACCTGCTTTTGCGCAAGATTTGACAAGTGCGGTTTATATAGCAAATATAACAAGAATAGATATGCGTTTAACAGCTTTAAGAAGAATTCAGGAAAAATATATCCAGAATTGCTTAGATAAACGCAAAGCAGAATTGCAAAGGCTACGTAGTAGGCAAATTATATTTGAAAATGAAGACCGCCGCTTTCATGAAATGATTAACGCAAAACCGTAATAGATTAGGTGAGCAAAATGTTAAACGAAATACGCTTAGATACGCAGGCAAGCGATGCGTTAAAAAAGAAACTGAATCGCGCGCGCAGTTTTTTTGAGGCAGAAGAGCTGGAATTGGCTAATGCAGAACGTTTAGCCGGTGGTTTGTGTTATGCGCAAATAATCAATACCATAAGGCAATCCAAAAAAGGAACTGCCGATACTATAAAAAAAATCGAAGCTTTTCAAACAGAGTATGAGATTTATGAGAAAGCCATAGAGGAATGGGATAGTCAATCGGCTGGTTTATTGAATAATATGCCAAACGGCC
Source organism: Bacillota bacterium (assembly GCA_009778255.1). Lineage (GTDB taxonomy): Bacteria > Bacillota > Dehalobacteriia > UBA4068 > UBA4068 > WRKD01. The sequence continues at coordinate 4,716 of WRKD01000155.1, read as the reverse complement.
ATGCACAAAGCGGCATAATTATCGAATCGAAAAAACTGCATAATGATATGAAGTTAGACTCTTTTACGAATTCACAAGATATAAAATTGCATGTACGTGCGCTGCTTGAATCTAATACAGAGCTTATAGATGGAGACGAAGCTATAAATTGGCAAGCAGGTGCTAAATTAGGCTCAAGTACTATTACAGTTACTTTTAAGAATGGACAGGTAATAACTTTGTACGAAAAAGAAGATTATTATATTGATGAAGATTGGAAAGCCTATTTATTGGCAAAAGACGATTCATTTGTTGAAAAACCCATTGTACTCGCGAAACTGGAAGATATAAAAAATAATTCACAATAAATTATGGGCACCCTTATGGCATTTAAATGTTTTCACTTATCAACAAGGAGGAGGAAAAGTGGCCAATACAATTATTTATCTAAACTTAGATCAATTAAAAAGCGGAGTAATAACTTTGAATGATAAAAAAATACAGCAAATCAATCAAGCTATGATTTCCGCCCAAAACACTATATATAAGCTTACCGGCTCTGGTTGGCAGGGTGAGACAAAAGACGTCTTTATAGAAAAGTTTGCAGAGTATAAAAAAGATCTGACAGACTTCAATGAATTATTAAAAGACTTCAATGGGCGTATTAAAACTGTATATAGCGAAGGTATGAGGGTCATTATGCAAGGAAGTAAAATTCCTTCCAAGTTATAAGGAGAATAAACATATGACTGCAAGGGAATTCACCCGGCAACCGCGCTTTTTGCCGGAAATGCCCATGGGTAAAAGGATCATTGAATCACCTCCCGCTATGCCGCAAAAGCCGGAAATATCATGGCTAAGCGTATTCTTACCGCCGCTTTTAATGGCGGTCGTTACGGTTATTATGGCGCTATTATCTAATAGTACCTATATGATGATTTTTTTAGCCGCATCTTTTGTAGCTTTAGTAAATTCTCTATTCTCTATTTCCAGGCAAAAAAAGAAATATCTGGAAAGTAAAAAATTAAGGCAAAGCAAATATTTACAATACATAGCAGATTTAACAACTGAATTGACTATTCAACAAAAACTGCAAGCTGCGGCAGGCAGTGAAATGAACCCAGATCCGCAAGTATGCATGAACCGCATACGTAATACAGATAGCAAATTATGGGAGCGGACTCCTGCCCATAGCGATTTTCTTTCCTTGCGTATTGGAATGGGAAATGTATCGTTTACGCTGGAATTGGAGTATAATCAGCAACGTTTTAATCTGGAGGATGATCCCTTAGCCGCCGAGCCGGAAAAAGTAGCCCTAAAATTTGAAAAGGTGAATAATATTCCGGTATGCTTGGATTTAGTTAACGGTGAAATATGCGGAATAGTAGGGGAAAATACTCGGGTAATTGATCTTTTAAACGCTATTATTCTACAAATAGTCACCAATCATGGCTATGATGACGTTAATATCGTTCTTATGCTGAAAGATGAGAGCGAACCAAAATTAGCTTGGATGCGTTTTTTGCCGCATGTATGGAGCGCGGATAATAAGATACGCTTCATGGCTTGTGGTTTAGTAATGGCTCATCAAACACTGGCGGTGCTATATGATATTCTACGAAGCCGGGAATTGAGTAAAAAAGATGATTATACGACCGCCGCGCTTATGTTACCGCATTATGTGTTTGTAATCGATGATGTAAAGCTATTAGAAAAAGAACCTATTGCCAAATATTTGTATGATCCGCATAAAGAATTGGGTGTTTCCGTGCTTTTTTTGGCTGCTAATAAAGCATATTTGCCCATGAATTGCAAAATAGTAATTGCCACCGGCGCCAAAGTGCATGAGATGAGTAATAAAGAAGACGGCTCAAAACTATTATATAACCCAGATCAACTGGAATACGCCAAGCTAGATTTTATTGGCAGACAGTTAGCGCCTTTAAAAATAAAAAGTTCTTTCTCTCTTTTTAGTTTGCCTACATCGTTCACCTTAACACAAATGTATAAGATCAAAAAAGTTGAAGAAATAGATCTTAACAGCAGATGGCAAAATAACCGCACTTATATGGGTATGGCTGTTCCTGTCGGCGCCCGTGCGGGCAGCGAATTGTTTTATTTGGATGTACATGAAAGCGGTTTTGGCCCACATGGTTTGATAGCCGGTACAACAGGATCTGGCAAAAGTGAGTTTCTACAATCTCTCATAATTTCTTTAGCTATGAATTTTCATCCTTATGATGTAGTATTCGTTTTAATAGATTATAAGGGTGGCGGGATGGCGGATGCGTTTAAAGGTATGCCGCATTTGGTGGGCACTATTACTAATTTGGGCGGTAATCAAACAAATCGCGCTTTGATATCTATTAAAAGTGAATTGCAACGTCGTCAGCGGATTTTTTCCGATCACGATGTAAATAATATTGATAAATACCAAAAGATTTACCATAATGGTAAAGCGACTATACCTGTTCCGCATTTAATTATTATAGCCGATGAATTTGCCGAATTAAAAGCAGAGCAGCCGGAATTTATGAAAGAACTGATCAGCACAGCCCGGGTAGGCCGGAGTTTGGGCGTGCATTTGATTTTGGCTACGCAAAAACCGGGCGGCATTGTAGATGATCAGATTTGGAGTAACTCTAAATTTAAAATTTGCTTTAAAGTACAAGATAGCGGAGATAGTAAAGATGTTATTAAACGTAGTGACGCCGCCTATATCAAAGAGCCGGGGCGGGCTTATATACAGGTAGGTAATGATGAGGTTTTTGAAATGTTCCAAGCGGCTTATGCCGGCGCAGATTATGATCCTGTAAGTGATGAACGGTATGGCCAAAAAAGAGAGCAAAACTTTTATAAAGTAGCTCTCAATGGGCGCTGTGATAAAATTTACCCGTTAAATGAAGAAAAAATAGCTAAAGAAGAATTGCTAAGTCAGCTGAAAGCAATGGCGGAGCATATAGCTAAAACGGCAAAAAACATGGGCATAAGCGCCTTACCCGGCCCCTGGCCGCCGCCTTTAAACGATACATTGTATTTAGAAGATATTCTGGATTTTACCTCTGGCTTTGATTATAAAAGTGGCGTTTGGAAAAAAGGATCAAGCACATGTCCTGCTATAAAACCACCTGTGGGTATTTTTGATAATCCACGTGAACAAATACAAGATATTTTGACCTGCGATTTTTTAACAAATGGCAATCTTGTCGTTTATGGTATGGCAGGTAGCGGAAAAACGGTATTATTACAAACATTATGTCTTTCTTTGGCACATTGCTACAGCCCTCAGGAAATCTGCATCTATGTGCTTGATTTTGGCGGCGGTGCCTTTAGGCGTATGGAATTTTTGCCTCATATTGGCGGCGTTGTTACCGTAGAAGAAGAACATCGTTTGAATCAATTTATTGTCTATATTTTTCGCCAAATTGAAGAGAGAAAAAAGATTTTCATTAATGCCAAAGCGGATAGTTTTGCCCATTATAAAGAAATAAGCGCACAGGATATGCCGGCTATTTTTATACTTTTAGACAACTATACCGCGCTTACAGAGGTTTATGATAATATTGCCGAGCAAATGCTTACTTTAGCCCGAGAAGGGGTAAAGTACGGTATATATATAGTAGCTACCGCTACTCAGGAAAGGGCTTACCACTTCTTTGCCAACTTTAAAATGGTGGCGGCGCTCGAAATGAACGATAAGGCAGATTACGAAGGCATAGTTGGCCGATGCCATGGTTTAGAGCCGGCAAAAAATGACGGACGCGGTTTGTTTAAAAATAATCCGCCTCTGGAATTTCAAACGGCCAATAGCTGCTTTAAGAAAAAAAGTTTGGAAGATATTATTGAAATATTTGCAGCCTTTGTGCGGGCAGGAAAAATACAGCCATCTTTATCAATACCAGAAATGCCCGCTATTATAGATATTTTTAAGATAAATGAACAGCTTAATAGCGCCTGCATCAATGTGGGTTTGTTAAACAATGATCTGCAATGTGGTGTTTTCGAATTTAATCTTCACCATTTATTGCTCATAACAGGCGAGCCCGCCAGCGGTAAAAGCACTTTGCTGGTATCTATGGCTAGACTTTTGCTTAATAAGTCACAGGCGAAAATATATATAAAAGATAGCGTAGCCGCCGGTCTTTTCCCCTTATATGATATGGAAAATGTAGAGAATATCGATGAACTTGATGATGAAGATGCTTTTGTCGAAGAAATCAATACTGTATTAGAAGAACGCCGAGCACAATTGCTACAATGCCGCAAAAGCGGTGCGGATGTACAGAAAATAAAAGAGAATTGGCGGCATATAGTGTTTATTCTTGATGATTTGGCCGATTTTACAGAAAACTGTTTTGGTAATGTGTTGAATCTTTTAGAGAGGATAGCCAAAAAAGAGCATGGTTTAAAAATTTCTATTTGGGCAGGTGGAAATATAAGTGATATGGGCAGTTCTTATGATTCTTTTATCAAAGCTTTTAAAACAGCACAATGCGGTATCGTTTTTGGCAGCTTAAAAGAGCAAGGGGTTTTCAATATCCGCTTACCTTATGGCAGTTACGAAAAAGCAGAATTTGCCATAGGAGAAGGATATTTGGTAATAAAAAATAAATATATGGGCATTAAAACGGCGGTTGATTTTAATTTACTATAGGGCACCTCTAGAAACCAGAATAAACACTAACAAAATGATCAAAATGAGACTAATTACCTAAATATCCCCGTCATTGCGGACTT
>WRKD01000154.1 GCA_009778255.1 Bacillota bacterium | reverse complement strand
ATAATCTTTGGCTGGGCTATCTGGATAATGATATAATGGGTCATAATAGTGAGCAAGAAGGTATTCGATAACTTCTTGTTCACCTCCCGCCTGCACTTGCTGCTTTAATTTTAGTAAGTGAACCGTGGAAAACTTAGCCTGTAGAGCCGGGGAATCGAGAGCTTGCATTACTTCTTTAAGATGCTGCCGGGGAGTATAATCATATAGCAGACGACGAGCCCGTCCGGCGAGGGTATCGTAAAGCAAGATGCGTTTGCCGACTTTTAAAGAAGCATACAGGCTATCATGAAGCAACAATTGCCCCACCCGGCGGCTTTCACATTCCATCAGCAGAGGTTTTGTGGCGTCTAACCCCAGTAATTCTTTAGCGAACAGGCTTTGAAAATACTTTTGTGACGGTTGTTCCGCTAAACCGATATGCCCGAATACACTTCCCCGATGTTGAGCTAAGCCCTCTATATCTAATACCTGCAAGCCGTGATCCCGCCCAAGTTTTCGTAACACTGCGGTTTTACCGCAACCTGTTAATCCATACAAAGTGTACACAGAAAAAGGCAGCGGTTCAGCTAAAAAAGTCAGCACCCAGCGGCGGTATTCCCGATAACCCCCGCTTAGCCGCAGACAGGGCAAACACTGTAAAGAGGCGGCTTTTGCCACAGCCTGACTTCTCATACCGCCTCGCCAGCAATACAGTATGGGAATCTGTTTATTTGTCACAAGTGCGCTTAATTCGCTCATTAACCAAGGCAGGCGGGGCGCCGCCAATTCCAACCCTGTAAGGCGGGCTTGATCTTGGCTGATCTTATGATAGATAGCGCCAATTTTCGCGCGCTGCTCATCATCGAATAAAGGCAGATTCATAGCGCCGGGAATATGATCAGCTATATATTCTACAGGTGAGCGTAAATCAATATAACAGCGCTTATCTATTTTCAGGCTAGCCGCATAATCCATGAAAAACCCCTTTGGGCGGATATGGTTCACATTTATATGGAATTTCCATAAATATCCGCAAATTCTTCCTTGGTCATTAAAATATCCCGCGGCTTGGCGCCTTTAGGGCCGCCCACTACTCCTCTTTCTGCTAATTGATCTACAATACGGGCAGCACGAGGGTTACCGATAGAAAGACGTCGCTGTAAGAAGGAGGTGGAGGCCTGTTGTGCACCGATGATTAGTGCTCCGGCTTCATAAAAAAGCTCATCTAATTCATCTATACGCTCCGGCGTACGTTCGGAAAAAGCAGCTTCCACCGCCGCTTCTAAAAAGCGCGGTGCAGCTTGTTCTGTGCAGTATGCGACCAATTTACTTATATCTTTTTCTGCGATATAACTGCCCTGTACGCGCAGTGGTTTGTTCGATCCAATGGGGCTGTATAGCATATCGCCCCGACCCAGCAACTTTTCCGCGCCGCCCATATCCAAAATGGTGCGGCTGTCTGTATAAGAAGAAACCGCAAAGGCTATTCGAGAAGGAATATTCGCTTTGATCAAACCGGTAATAACATCTACCGAGGGCCTTTGGGTGGCTACTACTAAATGAATGCCGGCGGCGCGGGCCATTTGTGCGATACGGCAAATAGCGTCTTCTACATCGTGACGAGCAACCATCATCAAATCGGCCAGCTCATCTATAACCACTAGTATTTGAGGTAAAGGATTCTCAGTTTTAGCTAAATTATAGGCAGAAAAGTCTTTTACCGCCGCATCTACAAATAAAGAATAGCGGTTTTCCATCTCATTAACCACCCATTTTAATGCATTGGCGGCTTTCTTGTTATCTGTTACTACCGGTGCAACCAAATGAGGCAATTTATTATAATGAGCCATTTCCACCTTTTTAGGATCGATCAACATCAGTTTGACCTCATCTGGATGTGCTTTGTATAATACACTGCACAATATACTATTAACGCAAATACTCTTACCTGAACCAGTAGCCCCGGCAATCAATAGATGCGGCATTTTGGCAAGATCGCCCACAATAGGTTCACCGCCGATATTCTTGCCCAAAGCGAAAGAAAGCTTGGAGTCACTTGCGGCGAATTCCGCGCTTTCTAATACCTCGCGAAAATAAACAATATCTACCTGATTACGCGCCACTTCTATGCCAATGGCGCTTTTACCAGGTATGGGCGCTTCGATACGTACTGCGGTGGCGGCTAATGCTAAAGCTATATCATCGGCTAAGCTAACAATACGTGCCACTTTTATACCGGGCGCAGGCTGTAATTCATAGCGAGTTACAGCTGGACCGGCTACTACCTGAGTAACCGTAGCCTTAACTCCGAAATTACCCAATGTTGTTTCCAGCAAAGCAATAGAATCGGTAATAGCCTTATTCAAATGAGGGTTTCTCACTTTAGCGCCGCTTTCTACCAAATCCAGCGGAGGAAGACAATAAGCTGATAAACCTTGTTCATCTGTATTATGGGCAATTACCGGGTGATTTTCTTCTTCATCTCCGCCAGTTTTTGTTTTGGCAGGACGCGCCTTAGTACTATTTTCTTTTTTTTCACTGTTTTTACCGGTTTTATCCATATGCAAATCGATATCCGGTAAAAATTCCGTAGAAAAACGATTGGGGTAAGGAGGGGGCGTTGCTATTGACTCTTCGCATTCGCTGATCAAAGGCGCCGGGTCGTCGTGCCTGATTATCAAAGGCTGTCGAAGATAAGGCTTCACCGGCGTGGCATCTTTATTCCTGTTATTTTGCGGCTTTTGTTCTGAACCGGAATGCAATCGCTGCAAAAAATTACGCAATACTACAAACAGGCTATGCAGCATATCTGTGAGAGATTTTTCCATAAAAAGCAGGAAGCCAATTAAGGCCAAGGCAATAAAGATAATTAAACTACCGGCATGTCCGAAAGCTTTTTGTAATATATAGGCGCCAAAGCCGCCTATGAAACCACCGCCGGCACCTAAAAAAGCTTTGGCCATATAATCTGTAAAGCGTAAAATAGGCTGATTAAGAGAAAAAAGCCCTAAAAAAGCTACCCAGAATAATATTAACCCGCTTAATTTCTGCCCGCTTTGAGTTTGGTTTGCAAAAAGCAGCAGCAAAGCGCCATAAACCAGTAAGCCTAAGGGCAAACTCAAAGCTGCTTGACCGGCTAAAAAACGCATTAGTTCCAATAATAGCAAACTTACTGAACCTAAAGCGTTTGTATCATCTACTGCTTCCGGCGCCAATACAATACAACATAAGAGCAGTAAAGCTAAAGCGATAACGGCTACACCTATAATCTCCTTCGTCCGCGAAGAAAATGGTTCAGAACGAGGAGGTATTGCAGCTTTTTTACCGGAACGGTTATTTTTTTTCTTATTAGAGGTTTGTCCCATTTTAACACCCATAGCGGGCTTATCCACCACCCAAGTTATTAATTGGTGCCTTAAAAACCCTCGCTTCACCATGTAATTTGATTGCCATAATACTATTTCTTTCTACTTTGTTCAAGTTTTTCCTGCTAATTAGTTTAGTATAAAGAGCAGCAAGATCAGTATAGCCAGTGCCCAACAATAATAACCAAAATAGCGTAAGCTTTTTTGGTTAAGTAGTTTTAAGAAAACACGAATTGCCGCATATCCAAAACAAGCTGCTACAACTGCCCCCAACAAATATGTCCCGGATAAACCGAAAGATTCTGTATGACGTAAATCTAACAATTGTTTGCAAACAGCGCCAAAAATCACCGGTATGGAGAGCAAAAAAGAAAAGCGCGCCGCGTCTTTTCTCATTAAACCCCGGTTAAGCGAAGCAAAAATAGTAACACCCGAACGCGATAAACCTGGAATAATGGCAATTGCCTGAAATAAACCTATTACTAATGCGCTAAGATAGCTCATGTTTTTCACATTTCCCGTACCATGAAAACGATCCGAAAACCTTAAGAATAAGCCGGTACAAAACAGTGCTATAGCAACCACTAATAAAGAGCTGAAAAGAAAATCAATATAATCGCCCAGCAGCAAAGCCGCCAATACAGCCGGCACAGTGCCAATAATGAGTAAGAGCATGGTTTTACTTAAAGGCTTTTTCAGCAGGCTCTTAACATCATCCCAAAAAGCTGCTATAACCGCCGCCAATGTCCCCACATGCACTGCTATATCAAAAGTAAGCATAGGTTGATCAATACCTAATAACAATTGAGCAATTACCAAATGCCCCGAACTGGAAACCGGTAAAAATTCTGTAATACCTTGTAATAAACCAAGTAAAACAGCTTCCCAAACAGATAACATTATTACCACTCCTTTAATAGATTATATAAAAATGGGTATTAAAAAATAAATTTTTACATTAAGTAGGATTTTGGCTTTATCTATCATATACTAACATATATAGTATATGATACTGCCACTACGCGGCAAAGGAGTTGTGATTTATGAATTTACGAGGAATTTGGATACCGTTGATAACACCCTTTAAGAATAATGAGCTGGATATAACTTCTTATAAAAGGCTGATAGAACATTACACATCTTTCGACATAGCAGGTCTCGTACCGATGGGAACAACTGGGGAATCCCCTACTCTTAACATGATAGAATATGAAAAGATCATATCTGTCACAATGGAATACAAACCGCCCCAAAAACCGGTGATCATGGGTTTGGGCGGCAACGATACGCAAAAGCTTATTGATAAGCTATATTTAGCGGAAAAGTATCAGGTAAACGGTATTCTTTCTGTTTGTCCTTATTATAACCGCCCCAGTCAAGAAGGGATATACCAACATTTTCAAGCTATAGCCGCAGCCACCGATAAACCCATTATTATCTATAATATTCCGTATCGTACCGGTCGCGAAATAGAAAATGCCACTTTACGCCGCCTGGCAGAAATACCGAATATCGTTGGCTTAAAAGACGCCTCGGGAAATATTTCACAGACTTTAGAATTATTACTTAATCCGCCGCCAAATTTCTCTATACTCTGTGGAGAAGACTCCTTTTTCTTCATTAGCCTGCTGCATGGCGGCGCCGGTGGTATTTTAGCTTCTGCCCATATGCACACAGGCAGCTTTATCGAAATTTGCCAGCTGATTTGGAACAATGACCATCTTGCGGCTTATAAATTATGGCAATCTTTAGCCGACTTTATACCCTTGCTCTTTGCAGAGCCTTCACCCGGTCCACTTAAGTATTTATTACAAAAACAGGGGTTAATAGACAGCGAGGAAATACGCCTTCCCTTGGTCAATATTTCATCTGCGTTAAAACAAAGGCTGGATAGCTTTATTATTTAAGAACCAATACCAACTTCCGAATAAGAAAAAAAAGTGATATCTGCCGCTTACGACTCTATTTGCTCCATAGCCTTTACTGCCTGCAAATATGAATCGTAAGCAAGCGTGCTTTTAGCCAACAAGGCTTCGCCAATACAAGCAGCTTAGCAAATCACCAAAAATACTATAAGAATACTATTTTGTTTTTTACTACTTTTCCCTATTTAAACACCTGCGTATAAATGCGCTTATTAAGCTGTTCTACAGCTTTTTTTATATGGATATTATTTTTATTGTGAGGGTCAAAATACTCCTCATAGGTGGTATCCTCCGCTACCTCGACCTCAATATCTGGTTCAATGCCTTTGCCATGTAAATCGTATTTCAAAGGTGTATAATAGCGGCTGCGTGTATATTTTACTCCGGCGCCATCTTCTAGAGTATCCAGCGCTTGAGTAATACCTTTACCAAAGCTTACCGTTCCAATAACCGTAGCCACGCCATAGTCTTTAAGCGCGCCTATAAGTACTTCCGAAGCGCTGGCAGTAAATTCATTTTGCAGGCATACCACTGGTAAATCATTTAGACTACCATCATAGGAACGATGACAACGCTCGCCGCCATAGGTTTTTTCCCATACAATAGGCTCGGCTTTCGGCACAAAAAAATCTGCTAACGATAACGCTGCATTAAAACTGCCTCCGCCATTATTACGCAAATCCAGTATTAAGCCAAGTATCTCATGTTCATTATTTAAATTTACCAGCATTTCAAAGAATTCCTGAGGTGTTCTTTCAGTAAAATCGTATATATCGATATAAGCAATACCGGGCCATTCGTCGAGTAACTCGCCGCTTATAGAATCACTCTCGATGATGGCACGCGTGATAGTCACTGAGTAGTACAAATCTCCCTCTTTACGCTCGCGCAGCAAATCTACAGTTACATCGACGCCTTCCTCGCCGCGCAAACGCATCATTACAACTTCCAATTCCATACCGCTTATATCTATGCCATCGACTGCTAAAATAATATCTCCACCCTCTAATCCGGCGGCTTGGGCAGGGCGGTTTGGTATAACGGAAACCACCAGTACACGGCCCTGCTCATCTTGATTCATATATATGCCGATGCCGGCAAAACTGCCATTATAATTATCCAGCAATAAACGAAATTCATCGGGAGTAAAATAAGCGGCGTAATAATCTTTTAACTCATCATTTACATTTAATGCGGCAACGCGCAGATGATTGGCCCAAGCCGAGGCATCTATAACCTGCTCGGTCGGGGCAAACTCTTGCGCGCAGGCAGCTAGTGTAAGAAGGAAAATACACAAAACTATTATAAAACTCTTTTTCAAATTCAACCACCTCGAAATGATTTAAGGGCGCCCTTAACAGTTTATACTTCGCTAATAATAGGTAAGATCACCGGCCGCCGCCCTGTACGTTCCAATAAGAAGCGGGCCAGCGTACTACGAACCCGATTGCTCAAATCATAAGTGCTGCACTCCGCTAAATTCTCTACAGAACATAAAACGGTTACTCTCTCCTTGATCTCTTCTATTATATGTTCATATTCCTTCTCAAAAATAAACCCTCGCGAAAATACTTCCGGGCCTGCTAAAATGCGTACATTTGTTTTACGGGTAAACACCATATGCATCAGCAATATACCGCTTTCAGAGAGAATGCGCCGTTCTTTTAGCACTGTATTACCCACATCGCCCACGCCTAAGCCATCAATTAGCACACGCCCGGAAGGTACCTGCCCATTGATGCGGCAACGGCGGCGGCTTACTTCCAAGACCTGGCCGTTTTCCAGAACAAAGGTATTTTCCTCCTTCATACCCAACTGCTGAGCCAGTTTGGCATGCTTAACCAACATACGGTATTCGCCGTGTACCGGCATAAAAAAATGCGGTTTAACAATATTATGCAGCAACATCAAATCTTCCCGGTTGGCGTGTCCGGAAACATGTATTCCCTCGCCTTTCTCGTGTATAACTGTGGCGCCTAGTTTAAACAGTTTATCTATTATACGTCCTACCAGGCGTTCGTGTCCGGGAATGGGTGTGGCAGAAATAACTACCGTATCGCCGGGCACAATTTGCACTTGACGGTGTTCGCCGCTGGCCATGCGAGTTAAACCGGATAAGGGTTCGCCTTGAGAACCGGTAGTCAACACCAGTACTTTATGAGCGGGCAAACTATTGATACGATCTATATCTATCAATAATTCCTGCGGCAAATCAAGATACCCAAGTTCTTTAGCCACTGTAATAACGTTCTGCATACCCCTGCCTACAATGGCGACCCTGCGTCCGGTATGGGTAGCCGCCCATACAGCTTGTTGAATACGATGCACATTAGAGGCGAAAGAAGTAACAAAAATGCGCCCCGGCGCATTCAGAAAAATATTGTCGAAAATACTGCCTACAGTTTTTTCCGAAGGCGTAAAACCACGTTTTTCTACATTGGTGCTATCTGCCAACATTAAAAGTACTCCGCGCTCCCCTAAAGCAGATAAACGGCCAAAATCCATCATTTGTCCATCTATGGGCGAAAGATCGACCTTAAAATCGCTGGCAAATAGCACAACGCCTATGGGGGTATGAATTGCCAAAGCAAAGGAATCCGGTATACTATGGGTCACATGAATAAACTCAATGCTAAAAGAACCAATATTAACTTGCTGGCGCGGCACGACAGTAATCATTTTAGCCGGTTGTTTGAATTCAGATAATTTTCCTTCAAGCAGGCCCAGTGTTAGGGCGGAACCATAAACTGGCACATCGACATCACGCAGTACATATGGAAGTGCGCCGATATGATCCTCGTGTCCGTGAGTTAAAATGAAAGCCAGTACTTTATCGCGGTTTTCCACCAGATAGCTGTAATCCGGTATCACCATATCAATACCGAACAGTTCGTCTTCCGGAAACATTATTCCGGCGTCTACCACTATCATTTGTTCTCCGTATTGGACAATGGTCATATTCTTACCAACTTCACCCAAACCCCCTAAAGGAATGATTTTTAATTTAAACTCCTTGGATGAGGTAAGTTTGTTGGCGCTACCGACAGGCTTATGGGCGCTCTGCGCCAAAGGATTGCTGATTAAAGACACTGTTTGCTCTACAGCTTGAGAGGGTGTTGAAGCAGCATTCTTACGACTTAGGCCACGACCACTTTTAGCTGGTGGTTTAGCTGCATTTGCTTTAGCGGCGTTTTTGTCGGGTATCTGTTGTTTGGCAGGGTTTTGTTTAGAACCTGCCTTATTCTGTTTTTCGTCGCTCATGATATTCTCCTATTTGTGTTCATTGATAAATTGGCGCAACCGGACAAACCGAAAATAAAGACCTGCAAAACCTTTCAGCCGGTCACTAAAGTTGATTACGTTTTAATAAAATTTGCTATAGGGCGCCTTTAATTACTCCGAATTGCCAGATTCGCTAGCAATTTTTTCGCCTAACAAAGCGGAGGAGCTGAAGCGTAGCCTAAAGCTACGTGAAGCGACGACAACGCAGTTTAGGCGGAAAAAGGGCAGCGAAGATGATGATAAGTGGGTATTTAGAGACACCATATATTTAGCCGGCTGTTTTCCACATACCGGAAAAGCTCTTCTATATTAAACCGTATGTAATTAAAAGCTCCGCTATCTGTACCGCATTGGTAGCCGCGCCTTTACGCAATTGATCTGCTACCACCCATAACAATAAGCCATTATCACATGCAATATCTTGGCGGATACGCCCTACATACACTTCATCGGTATCACATAATGGGTATGGCATAGGATAAATACTATGCTTTGGCTCATCCAATAATTTGATGCCTGGCGCCTGTTGCAGTATATTTCGCGCTTCCTGTGGGCTGATAGATTTGGCGAATTCCACTGCCACGGCTTCGGAATGGCTGCGAAACACCGGCACTCGCACAGCGGTAGCACTAATGCGTATACTGTTGTCATGCAACATTTTATGCGTTTCCCAGACAATTTTCATTTCTTCCTTGGTATAGTCATTATCCTGAAAGCTATCTATATGAGGAATAAGGTTAAAGCCTATTTGATGTGGGAAGCAGGCAGGCGGAGCAATGGGTTTATTGGCGGCAATAGCGGCGCTTTGTTCAGCCAGCTCTTTTATACCTTCTACTCCCGCACCGGAAACTGCCTGATAGGTAGCTACATTAAGACGCATGATCTTTGCTGCGTCATGCAATGGCTTTAGAGCCACCACCAACTGTATAGTAGAGCAGTTTGGGTTAGCTATTAAACCTTTATGCCAGAGTATATCCTGCGGATTAACTTCCGGAGTAATAAGTGGCACATCTGGATCGTAGCGAAAGCTACTGCTGTTATCTATGACAATTGCCCCTGCATTTACGGCAGCTAAAGCATATTGTTTGCTGGCTGCGCCGCCAGCAAACAGCACAATATCTAAACCCGCAAAAGCAGAGTCATCCGTTAAGCCCACAGTATACTCTTGCCCTTGCCAGGTAATGGTTTGGCCAGCGGAACGCTGAGAAGCCAGTGGCCGTAACTTCGCCACTGGGAATTGTCTCACTGCTAATTGTTTTAACAATTCTTGACCAACAGCGCCGGTAACACCCACTATACCAATATTATAGCTTTTATTCATTTTATCTCCAAATTTGTTTTCTTCATTATACTCCCTATTCCCATTCAATGCAAGATTTTTTCCTTTTATTCAGTTTTTAAGAGTCGAAGAGTCGAAATAGCTAGAAATATTACTAAGATGGGCTGCGCCCACAACTAATAATAATGCACCTCGCGCAAATTCTTGTTTTTTATTTATGGGCACCTCTAGAAACCAGAATAAACACTAACAAAATGATCAAAATGAGACTAATTACCTAAATATCCCCGTCATTGCGGACTTG
>WRKD01000153.1 GCA_009778255.1 Bacillota bacterium | reverse complement strand
ACGGGCTCGGGCGCTGGTAGATGCCGGGGTAGACGCCTTGGTAATAGATACGGCGCATGGCCATTCAATAAATGTATTGCGTATGGTGGCAACCGTTAAAGAGCGCTTTCCTAACTTAGATGTGGTAGCAGGTAATGTGGCTACCGGTGCGGCTGCGCAAGATCTTATATCTGCCGGGGCAGACAGTATTAAAGTTGGGGTTGGCCCGGGCAGTATATGCACTACGCGAATTATCGCCGGTATAGGTGTACCTCAGGTATCTGCAATATTTGAAGTCGCCAATGCGGCTGCCCCTCATAATGTGCCGGTGATAGGCGATGGCGGCGTTAAGTATTCCGGTGATATAGTGAAAGCCTTGGCTGCCGGAGCAGATAGCGTTATGTTGGGCAGTTTATTGGCAGGTACTGAGGAAAGCCCCGGCGAAATAGAAATATATCAGGGGCGCAGCTTTAAGGTGTATCGCGGCATGGGCAGTATTGGCGCTATGAAAGACGGCTCTTCAGACCGCTATTTTCAGGAAGGAAGCGAAAAATTGGTGCCCGAGGGCATAGAAGGACGCGTGCCCTTTAAGGGCCCGCTGGCCGACACCGTATTTCAGTTGACAGGCGGGCTACGTTCCGGTATGGGCTATTGCGGCGCGCCAAATATTACGGCTTTGCAAAAAGAAGGCCGGTTTGTACGTATTACTGCGGCAGGTTTAAAAGAAAGTCACCCTCATGATGTGCAGATTACCAAAGAAGCGCCGAACTATAGATTGCAATAGTAGATAATATATAAAAATGCCGAACAAAGAAAGTTTTATCCATAGCGGTCACCGTCTGCGCCTGAAGAAACGCTATTTAGACGAGGGGCTGGAGTTCTTTTCCGAGCATCAAGTGTTAGAGTTGCTGCTTTATTATGCTTTGCCCCGCACAGATACTAATGTTCTTGCCCATGGCTTAATAGATCATTATGGCTCTTTAGCTGCAGTATTGGAAGCCGATTATGAAGATTTGCGCAGACAAAATGGCTTGGGAGATCATGCGGCTTTATTACTTAATTTACTGCCGTATCTATGGCGTTACTATCAATTATCGCGAGATAACAGGCAGATTAAAATAATACATGATCATAAAGAATTGGCGGCATTTGCCGTGGCTCTTTTTACACGCCAGGATAAAGAGGCTTTTTATCTCATTTGCCTGGATGCGCAAAATAAAGTGCTGCGGATAGTTAAAATGAATGAGGGCGGTTTAGATAGCGTGCATATAAAAGCGCGCACGGTAGCGGAAGCTGCTTTGCGTTATAAAGCAAAAAGTGTAGTTTTAGCCCATAATCATCCCGCAGGCAGCCTTAAACCTTCCGCAGGCGACATAGAGACGACAAATTTGCTGATTGCGCTTTTGAATGCTTTGGATATAGGGGTACAGGATCATATAATTGTGGCAAACGGAAAATATTTTAGCTTTGTAGAAAAAGGAATTCTCTTATGACATTTACACATCTCCATAATCACACTGAATACAGCCTGTTAGACGGAGCGGCAAAATTAGATAACCTGCTTTCCCGCGTAGCCGAATTGGGTATGAATGCCTGCGCCATAACGGATCACGGCGTAATGTATGGTGTGATAGATTTTTATAATAAAGCAAAAAACAAGGGGATAAAACCCATTATTGGCTGCGAGGTTTATGTGGCATATGGTAGCCGCTTCGAGCGGGGCGGCGGGCCGGCGGAAGCCGCTTTTCATTTGCTCTTGCTGGCCGAAAACAACACAGGTTACCGTAATTTATGCCGTTTGGTTTCTTTGGCCTTTTTAGAGGGCTTTTATTATAAACCACGTGTAGATTTGGAACTTTTACAGCTGTATCATGAAGGGCTGATTGCGCTTTCCGGCTGTGTAGCCGGGCAAATACCGGATCTTCTATTACAGGATCGTTATGAAGACGCCAAAGCTTTGGCTAAAACCTACAAAAAGCTATTTGGCGCAGATAGTTTTTTTATAGAGCTGCAAAACCATGGCTTGGAAGAGGAAATTCAAGTTATTCCTAATTTAGTTAAAATTGCAGGGGAACTGGATATCCCTTTGGTGGCCACCAATGATCTTCATTATGTACAATCTACGGATGCCGATACACATGATATTTTGCTTTGTATACAAACAGGCAAAATACGCGCCGACCAAAACCGCCTCCGCTTTGCCAATAATCAATTTTATCTTAAAAGCGAAAGTGAAATGGCGGCGCTTTTTGCGGCGTATCCCCAGGCATTGGAGAACACTAATTTAATAGCGGAGCGCTGCCGGGTAGAATTTGAGTTCGGACAATTGTTTTTACCGGATTATCAAGTGCCGCCGGGGCATGATTTAAAAAGTTATTTGCGTGTTTTATGCGAAGAAGGCCTGCGCAGCCGTTACCCCATAGCAGATAAAGATTTACAAACCCGTTTAGATTTCGAATTGGATGTTATTAATAAAATGGGTTTTCCGGGCTACTTCCTTATTGTGTGGGATATGATCAAGTATGCGCGCCAGCAAGGTATTTCTGTGGGTCCGGGCCGCGGTAGTGCCGCCGGCTCTCTGGTTTCTTATTGTTTGGGCATTACCAATATCGACCCTATTAAATACGATTTGCTATTCGAGCGCTTTTTAAACCCGGAGCGCATTTCGCCGCCAGATATAGATATGGATTTTAGCGACGAGCGTAGGAGCGAGGTTGTCGATTATTTAGTACATAAATATGGCGAGGATAAAGTATCACAGATCATCACTTTTAGCTTTATGCTGATCAAGGGTGCGGTTAGAGATGTTGGCCGGGTGTTGGATATACCTTATTCCGATGTAGATAAAGTTG
The DNA here is from genome assembly GCA_009778255.1 of Bacillota bacterium. Lineage (GTDB taxonomy): Bacteria > Bacillota > Dehalobacteriia > UBA4068 > UBA4068 > WRKD01. Next base: position 7,165 of record WRKD01000153.1, on the reverse strand, counting down.
TTAAACAGATACCGGATGATCCGCGTATTCGTAGTATTGCGGAAGCAATAGAAGCCAGCCCCGATTTACATGCGCTGTACGACGCCGATCCACAAGTGAGGGAGCTGCTTGATATAGCCAGTAATATTCAGGGCATGCCAAGGCATTATGGTAAGCATGCTGCAGGAGTGGTAATATCTAAAGAAGAGCTTATTAGTTATATGCCCATACAGAAGGGTTCAGACGGCATAGTGACCACCCAGTACGCTAAAGATCAAGTTGAAAGCTGCGGTCTGTTGAAAATGGATCTTTTAGGTTTGCGTACTCTTTCGGTAATAGACGATGCGCTGGATAATATTAAACAAACCAAGGGAATTTCTATAGATATCAATGCTATACCTTTAGATGACCCCGCAACATATAATATGCTTTCCACCGGGGAAAGCGCGGCGGTGTTTCAATTTGAAAGCGAAGGTTTACGGCGTATATTAAAGAATTTACAACCGGAGCGTTTCGAAGATATTATAGCACTAGAAGCCCTGTATAGGCCGGGCCCCTTGGGTAGCGGTATGGTAGAAGATTTTATAAGCGGTAAACACGGTTTAAAAGTTTTGCAATACAAACATCCTTTATTGGAACCAATACTAAATGAAACTTATGGTGTAATACTTTATCAGGAACAGGTGATGCGTATTGCCCGCGCCTTGGGTGGTTTTTCTTTGGGCGAAGCCGATATGCTGCGTCGCGCCATGGGTAAAAAGAAACCGGAGATCATTAAACAAGCCCGCTCAGATTTTGTGAATGGCTGTGTGAAAAATGGCGTGGCAGAGCGTACCGCCGCAGATATCTTCGATTTATTGGAGTATTTTGCCGGTTATGGTTTCAATAAAAGCCATAGTGCAGCATATGCCTTGGTAACTTATCAAACTGCCTGGTTGAAAGCTAATTATCCTGTTGAACTCATGGCTGCAACTCTCAGTTCCATGATGGGTTCCGGTGACCGTATCGCGGAATATATTGAAGAATGCAGGCGTATGGGCATAAAAGTGTTGCCGCCTCATATTAATGAAAGCGGCTTGAAATTTTCCGTATTGGATAAAAGTATACGTTTTTCTTTAGCGGCAGTAAAGAACATTGGCAAAGAAGCGGTACGCTGTATGGTAACAGAGCGAGAACGAAACGGGCCTTTTGTTTCTTTGGCCGATTTTTGTCAGAGAATACCTGTGAACCGTAAAATGCTGGAAAGCCTGATAAAATGTGGCGCCTTAGATGGTTTAGGTTATAATCGCGCTACCCTATTGGGTTCTGTAAATGAAACCTTGGAATTGGCTAAAAAGCTGATACAGGATAAAGAAAACCCTCAATTATCATTATTCGATTTCGGTTTTACTGCCGCTGCAGCCCCGCAGTTTACTTTAACTAATTTTCCCGAAATGAGTTTTACAGAGTTATTAGATTTGGAAAAGGAAATGCTGGGCTTTTATGTTAGCGGGCATCCTTTGGACGCTTACGATAACCGTTTGAACCGTAAAGGGCAAACAAAAATTGCTTCTTTAACTCGCTTAGATGAACAAAATCAGGCTTATAGTGAAACAGGAGAAGTACAGGTGGCTTTATGCGGGCTGGTTACTAATCTCTCGCAACGGTTTACCAAGAAAGGCGAGTTGATGGCTAGTTTTTTGTTGGAAGATAATAGCGGTATCATACGCTGTACTATTTTTCCGCGCATTTATAATAATTTAAGGCGCTACTTGGCTAATGGTTTTATATTGTATGTAGACGGCAAAGTAAAAACGGAAGATAATGCAGCACAGTTGCTGGTTAGCGACATCAAACAACCGATACTGTATTTGCGTATACAAAGTGAAACAGAGCGGGCTTTATTACAGGAAATACGCGGTTTTCTATCTGTATATCCCGGCGCTACACCGGTGTGGGCTTATTATAATGATATTAAAGACTATGCGCCTTTCCCCGGTCTTTCCGGCATTAATGTAGATAAGGCAGCCCTTATAGCTTTAGACGGTTTACTGGGCCGCGAAAATGTTGCTTTTGGTATGCCCAAGGGATAATTGCCGGCTATGGATTTCATGTGTAGAAATATTTCTACTTAGCGGAATACTCTTTTTATTCCTAATCCTTGCCTTCCCGGATAAAAACGAGTACAATATGCATGTATACCATAACGCGGTAATCTGCGTTATATGATAAAAAAGGAGGTAATTTAATGGCTTTAGATTTACAAGATTTTATGGCTAAGGTCATAGCCAAAGACCCCGATCAAAAAGAATTCCACCAGGCGGTGGAAGAAGTTGTAGCTTCCCTGGTCCCTTATGTCAATGCTCACCCTAAATACGAAAAAGCTAAAATACTTGAACGTATAGTTGAGCCAGAGCGCGTTATTCAATTCCGTATACCTTGGGTGGATGATAAAGGCGAAATACAGATCAACCGTGGCTACCGTGTGCAGATGAACAGCGCCATTGGCCCATATAAGGGCGGTATGCGTTTTCATCCTTCCGTTAACTTAGGTATACTGAAGTTTTTGGCTTTTGAACAGACTTTTAAGAACAGCCTTACCACTTTGCCCATGGGCGGCGGAAAAGGCGGAACAGATTTCGATGGAGTTGGCAAATCCGACAATGAAGTGATGCGCTTTTGTCAATCTTTAATTAATGAATTGTATCGTCATATTGGACCGAATCTTGATATCCCGGCGGGCGATATTGGTGTGGGTGCGCGTGAAGTTGGTTATATGTATGGCCAGTATAGAAAATTGGCTAATGAATTTACCGGCGTATTTACCGGCAAAGGGCGGACTTATGGCGGCAGCCTTATTCGTCCGGAAGCTACCGGTTACGGCGTTATTTATTTTGCCGATGCCATGCTCAAAACCAAGGGTGAGAGTTTTGAAGGTAAGATTGTGGTCAATTCCGGCTACGGAAATGTGGGTACGCACCTCATACACAAAGTTAATGAATTGGGCGGCAAGGTTGTTACCATTGGCGACCAATACGGCTATGCCTATGTGCCTCAAGGCATCAATGCGGAAATGTTAGATTTTATTGAACCATTATGGGCCAGAGATCGCCGTCCGGCAAAAGATTTTGCCGATGAATTCCAAGTTGAATGGCGCGCCGGCCGCAGGCCTTGGGAAGTAAAATGCGATATAGCCTGCCCTACAGCTACACAAAATGAAATAAATGGCGATGACGCCAAAGCTTTATTGAATAATGGCTGTTGGTGTGTGGCCGAGGGCTCTAATATGTCTTCTACCAAAGAAGCGGTAGACGCTTTTATTGAAGCGAAGATATTATATGCTCCCGGTAAAGCTTCTAATGCCGGCGGCGTAGCTGTATCCGGTTTAGAAATGAGCCAGAACAGCATGCGTTATAGCTGGACTTCTGAAGAGGTCGATGCTAAACTGAAACAGATCATGGCCGGTATTCACGAAACTTGTGTAGAGTATGGCAAGGTTGACGATTATGTTAATTATGTGAATGGAGCAAATATCGGCGGCTTTGTTAAAGTAGCGGAATCAATGTTAGCTCAGGGTATAATATAAAGCTGTTTTGTTCAATAGGGCGACTCTTTTGGGGGCTGTTGAAATATACAATTTCAACAGCCCCCGCATATGAAATAGAGTGTAATTGAAGCAATTTAGTGCGAAGTATGAACTATATTATTATAATATTTTTATGTTTTGTTTATAAGGAAGATTATTATTGAAGCATATCTTCATAGCCGGATAGTAACCAGAGCGCATTTAAATTCAAGGCTTTGGCAAAGCAAATTACCTCGTAATCTGTAACAACACGCTGATTGCGTTCAATGCGGCTAATCATCTGTTGATCGATATTAACATTCATAGTTTGCATTTTAGCAGCCAAATCTCCCTGCGAGATGCGGGCTTTTTTGCGGGCTGCCTTCAGGCGTTTATACACGATATTTTTATTACCATAATGCTCCATTTAAAACCGCCTTTAATTTATTTTTATCAAATATTTGAGTAATTCTAAGTTTACTGCATTTTTGCTTATATATTACGTCAAATTTGCGTTTTTATTTAAGCTTGAAATTTTTTTTGTTTGTGTTATACTAAGTAAAAGTTAGTATTAAAATTATACAAGGAGGTGATTTAGTTGACAAAGATAAGTGGAGATATGAGCATTATAGAAATAGTTGAAAAATGGCCACAAACCGCCCAGATATTGATGCAGCAGGGAATGGGCTGCTTAGGCTGCGCAGCAGCCCATTTTGAAAATATTGAGCAAGGGGCTGCCGCTCATGGCATCGATATCGAGACGCTTCTTTCTGCCTTAAACGAAAGCATTGCATAAAAGCAGGCGCTTTTGCGTCTGCTTTATCTGAAGCCGGGGAGCTGCAACCTAACTGGCATTGCAGCTAAAGTGGTATCCAATATTATTTGATAATATTAGCGATTTGCTATAAAGTTTTGGTGTTTTTTAACGTATATATAAGCATAGACTAAATAAATAATTAATAATTTTTTTTTGAAATAACGAGAATCAGTATTGATTTTTTTATATAAAGGTGATATTATTATATGAGTATGAATAAGAGCGACAGAAATATAGATAAAGAATCTATTTGCGCGCAGGCTGCCATTTTAGGCGAAATGCTAACACAAAGCGCCGAATACCGTCAGTATCAAGAAGCAAAGCGTAATCTGCTGGGAGACCGCGATAGATCATATATTCTTTCTTTATTAAGACAACAGCAGATGAGCCTGCGTCTGGCACAAATACTGGGCGTTGCTTTAGATGATGCTGAAGGTGATTTAGAGCAGTTGTATGAAACGTTTTGCTTGGAACCGGTGGTTTGTGATTTTCTGTATGCTGAAGGCCGTTTAGGAAGGTTGATTTCAGAAGTGCAAAAGGTATGTGGTAACAAGTTGGATTTATGGATTGAAAATGATGTAGTAGAGCATGTGCAAAACCGTGAATTAAATTAGAAAGAGGTGAACTTGGTGCTGGAAGAAAAACAGAAAAGAATGACAAAGCAAAAGCGGGTGGTATATGAAGTATTGGCTTCAACTAAAAGCCACCCCACTGCTGATTGGATTTATCAGCAGGCTAGGCGTGAGGTGCCGGATATTAGTTTAGGAACTATATACCGTAACCTGCAGGTATTGCTTTCGGAACAAAGAATTCGCGAGTTGAATTATGGTAAAGGACAAAGCCGTTTTGACGCCAATCCATTGCCACACTATCACTTTGTATGCGAACATTGTGGCCAAGTAATGGATTTCCCCATTGGCTCGCCGCCTGTAGCTGCACAGTTATTGGCTTTAGCGCCGGGGCAGGTTCAGAGTTATCGCCTGGAATGTTACGGTTTATGCCGTGATTGCTTGGAAGGTGTAGAAATTGCAAAATAATACGATGTCTATTTAAACTTTACACAAAATCAGATTATGTAAAAGTTTAATTATCATCGAGTAATAGCCGCTTTGCGGCTATTATGCTTTTTTATAAAAAAATATTGGTTGACAGCAGGCTTCGGATATAATATTATAAATTGTACAGCGCCGTGAAAATAAATATTTGCGGCAACCTAAATATACTATGATCTGATACATTGGAGGTAATGTTTGTGTTCATGCAAAATATTCGTCGTTCGACGAAAAAGCACCGTAAAGTGCTATTGGCAGTTGTTTTATTATTAATGCTTGGTTTGGTCGGCTCTTTTGCTACCTGGGGCAGCCGCTCCGGTTTGGGGGGTGTTAGCTCCGGTTCCGGAGTAGATGGTTATGATACTTTAGAACAACAAATAAGCTTATATTTTGATTATGTGAAAAGACTTGAGGCAGAGGCTAACGATTTTTCGGCTTATGTTACTATAGCTTCTAATTATAGGGAGCTAAGCACCCTTTATATGAATAAATATAATAATGACAGCAGCGAGATCATAGCGCTCGATCCACCCGAATATGACGAAGAGGGCAATGAAATACCACTGGAACCTGAGCAGCAAGCAGAGCGGGCACTGGCGGAAGAAACGTATAATGCTGCTGTTGCGGCAGCGGAAGTTTGGCTCGATGCCAGCCACAATTCTGCCGGCTGGGCAGCCGACTGGTATCAAAAAGCATTAGATAATGCCCCGGCAGATATAAGTGATATCGGTATTGCCGATATCAAGTTCAATCAAGCCGAAGCACGCTATATGCAAGATGAAAAGGAAATCGCCGTACTCTTGCTTAAAGAAGCTAATGAATTGGACGAAGATAATATCAATTATATACTGAATTTGGCCTATATGGAACAAGAGCTGGGCGATCTTGAGGGGGCCTTGGCATGTTATGAACAAGCATCCGATATGTATCCGGAAAACGCCAATTTTGTGGCTACCAAAGCATCGCTAAACGCGGATATGGGCAATACTGAAAAAGCCAGCGTTTTATATAAAGAAGCGCGCGCTATGGCGCCGGAAGACGCCGATATAGCTTACTCATATGCTTCATTCATCTTTTTCTCGGTGGGCTACGAAGAAGGTTTAGACGAAATGAGAGCTTTTCGCGCTTCCCTGCCGGAGGAATCTCCTGCTCTTACCCGGGCTGATGAAGGCTTGGCCAATTTGCAAAGTTGGGCAGATCTCTTTGCCAGCCTGGTAGTAGAACCAACTGATGAAGATAGTGATGCGGATACACAAGATAAAGAAGCTGCCGATGAAAACCAAGATACTACTGGGGTAAATGAAGAGGAAGTACCGGATCAGCAGTAATAGGCGGAGGATTAAGATTTGGATATTGACAAGTCTTTATTGGTGGAATGGCGGCGCTTACTGCATATGCGTCCGGAAATCTCCGGTAAGGAGAAAGATACCGCCAATTATGTGGCTCAAATACTTGCCGATATGGGGCTGATAATTCAGAAAAATATTGCCGGTTACGGGGTACTGGCCACCCTTGAGGGAGATCCTCATAAAAAATGTGTGGCTTTGCGCGCCGATATGGACGCCCTGCCGATAGAAGAAAAAAATACCTGCATTTACCGCTCTCAACGGCCCGGATGGATGCATGCTTGCGGGCATGATGCGCATATGGCCATGGTATTAGGCGCGGCAAAAATGATCAGCGAAAACCCCCCCGGCGGTACAGTGAAATTTATTTTTCAGCCCCGCGAAGAAAAACCGCCCGGCGGCGCCCGAGATATGGTGATGGCCGGAG
>WRKD01000152.1 GCA_009778255.1 Bacillota bacterium | reverse complement strand
TACTAAAGCATCGGCTTGTGTGCCTTTACCGGCCCCGGGGGGGCCTAAGAGTACTAACTGCATAATTTTCTCTCCCTTATTTCATAAAGCCCTGATAATGACGCATCAAAAGGTGAGATTCTATTTGTTTCATGGTATCCAACGCCACGCCCACGGCAATAAGTAAAGAGGTGCCTCCAAAGTAGAGGTTCATACCGCTGGCCGCCATAAAGAGGCTGGGCATTAATGCTATTAGAGTCAGAAAGGTAGCGCCGGAAAATGTGAGCCGGCTCAGCACTTTATCTAAATACTCCGCCGTAGGCCGCCCGGGCCTTAACCCAGGAACAAAGCCGCCGTTTTTACGCATATTATCTGCTACATCCGCAGTATTGAAAGTTGCGGCAGTGTAAAAATAGGTAAAAAGAAATATCAACAAAGAATAAGTAATAATATAGACAGGGTGCCTATAACTTAACACAGTGCTGATCCACAGCGCTACAGGACTGCCGGGGAAAAAGCCCGCAATGATAGAAGGGAAGGTCAATATAGCCATGGCGAAAATGATAGGGATAACGCCGGCTTGATTGATCTTCATGGGAATATGAGTACTCTGGCCGCCATATACTTTACGGCCGATCACCCGCTTGGCATATTGTACGGGAATGCGCCTTTGCCCTTCCTGAACCGCCACAACACCGGTGATCATCAATACTCCCACTACCAGCACCAAAAGAGCGGTTATTATACTGGCTTCGCCCGTTGTAACATAAGAAACGATTGTCATAGCGCCTGCGGGTAAGCGGCTGGCAATACCGGCAAAAATTATCAGCGATATACCGTTGCCAATACCATGCTCGGTTATTAATTCACCCATCCACATCAAGAAAGCCGTTCCGGCGGTTAATGTCACTGTGCATACCAGTACCGAACCTATATTGGGATTCAGCATAGCGGTGCGCAGATAAAAAGACATAACCAAAGCTTGCATCAAACCCAAACCCACTGCGCCATAACGCGTATACTGAGTCATCTTTTTACGGCCTTCATTACCTTCTTTAGCCAATTTCTCAAAATATGGTACTACCATGGTTAAAAGCTGTATGATGATGGAGGCATTGATATAGGGGATCACGCCCATAGCAAATACTGTAAGGTTTTTAAAAGAACCTCCCGAAATAATATCCACCCAGCCAAATAACTGGGAACTGAACATATCGCCCAAAACATTTTTATCTATACCCGGTACGGGTATATGCGCGCCCAGGCGGAACACGGCGAAAATCAACATAGTAAAAATCATCTTTTTTCGCAGTTCAGGTACCTTCCAGGCATTAATTAATGTCTCTATCACTTAAACCACCTCTACCCTTCCGCCCGCAGCGGTGATTTTTTCGGCGGCAGATTTGCTCGCCGCTACCTTTACGGTCAGTTTTTTTGTAAGGTCGCCATTATTCAATATTTTCACAGCGTCCTTTTCTTTCTTTATCAGGCCTGCTTCAAGCAATACTTCAGCAGTAATCTCTGTGCCGTCGGCAAAGCGTTCCAAAGCGCCCAGATCAACATTCACAACTTTCTTAGCCCAAATATTGGTGAAACCGCGTTTAGGTATACGGCGCGAAAGCGGCATTTGCCCACCTTCAAAGCCGGGGCGTACACCGCCGCCGGAACGCGATTTTTGGCCTTTATGGCCGCGCCCGGAAGTTTTTCCGCTACCGGAACCGATTCCGCGGCCTATACGGCGAGCTTTTTTCGAGCTGCCGGGCGCCGGCGCTAATTCATGTAGCTTCATAACTCTTAACCTCCTATTCCTGCTTTTCGGGGGAAACTGCCTCTACTTCTATTTCCGCCACCCGCTTAAGATCATCATTTAGCGCCCCGGCTACCATATCCGCTACCGATCCTGCTCCTTTGTGCTTGGCTCTTCCCGGTGTACGCTTAACAGCTACTGTATCAGAGCTTTTGCTCTCTGTAGTAGCCTCCTCCAGAGCATTATCATTTGTTACAGGCTTGGGGCTATCTTCAAGCGGCTCACTTTTGGCAGTAAGCTCTTCATTAAATGTTTCCGCCGGCAACTTTTTTTTGGGGGTACGCTTGGGTGCTTCTTTTTCGGCAATTTCATCCGCTTTTTTAGTCTGCTGTACAGTTTCTTCAACAGCTTCCAAATCTCGCAGCTTTTTTTGGCTAGCTTCCTCTGCTTTTTCTGCTGTTTCTACCGTATCTTTAGCCGCCAGCGGTAAACTCTCTTCTACATAAGGTTCCCATTTGACTAAATGCGCAATAGAATTTATTTTACCCATAATATCTGCCGTATTTTCTTGTATAACGGTAGCTTGCATCTTTCTTAATCCCAGGGATTCAGCGGTGGCTCGCTGCTTTTTATTATAGCCTATAGGGCTCTTTTTTAAAGTTATTTTTATCTTAGCCATTAGCCCCTCCTAACCCATAATCTCTTCGGGGCTTTTTCCGCGTAATCTGGCTACTTCTTCCACCGTTTTCAAGGATTTCAAACCTTCTATGGTGGCTCGTACCATGTTTACAGCGGTGTTGGAGCCCAGGGATTTGGTTAATATATTCTTGATGCCGGCTAATTCAAGTACCGCACGTACCGGGCCGCCGGCTATAACACCAGTACCTTCTGCAGCTGGCTTGATCAGCACTTTACCAGCGCCAAAAACGCCAATAACCTCATGAGGGGTTGTGGAATTAAGTAAAGGCACATTTATTAAGTGTTTTTTTGCATCCTCCACACCTTTACGAATGGCTTCCGGTACTTCTGCGGCTTTACCCATACCCATGCCGACACGGCCTTTGCCATCGCCCACAACTACCAGGGCACTAAAACTGAAGCGGCGGCCGCCTTTTACCACCTTAGCAACGCGATTAATGAACACCACACGCTCCTGAAATTCCGGCGGTTCTTTTTCACGGTCGCGATCTCTGTCTCTTTCTCTGTTTCTGGAAAAATCTCTGGCCATATTCGCTTAACCTCCTTCGCCTAAAATTCCAGGCCGCCCTCGCGGGCGCCCTCAGCCAAAGCCGCTACCCGGCCGTGGTAAACAAGGCCGCCGCGGTCAAATACCACCTGCTTAAGCCCTTTAGCTATGGCGCGTTCCGCTAACAGCCGCCCCACCTTTTTAGCTGCCTCTTTGTTGCCTCCGCTCTCCCCTTTGAAAGGGGCGTCTTGCGAACAAGCGCTGGCTAATGTAACAGCGGCCACATCATCTATCAATTGCGCAAAAATATGCTTATTACTGCGGTATACCGCCAGCCGCGGTCTATTTTCCGTACCGGAAATATAACGGCGCACCCGGTAATGTTTTTTGGCGCGGATAGCCTTACGGTCTATCTTCTTATACATACTTATCATCCTTTCACCGCTCCGGAAGATTATATCCTTCCTTCATAGCGGCTTTTTCTCGACGCAGATATTGCATTTGCAGCATTATCTTTGCCTTAACATAAAACTCTGAAAGTAAACTATGACCAAAAGCTACTATTTAGCGCCGGCTTTTCCGGCTTTACGTTTGATAACTTCGTTGGCATAGCGAATGCCTTTACCTTTATAAGGCTCCGGTGGACGCATAGAACGTACATTTGCGGCAAAAGCGCCAACGCGTTCTTTATCGATGCCGGAAACAATGATAGTATTAGGCTGTGGCGTCTCGACTTTTAAATCGGCGCCGGGATCTAATTCCACCGGATGAGATTTGCCAACAGTTAAGGCAAGTTTTGCGCCATTTATAGCCGCGCGGTAACCCACCCCTGTAAGAAGTAAGCGTTTTTCAAAACCTACGGTTACGCCGGTTACCATATTGGCCAATAAAGCACGCGTTAAGCCATGCAGTGAACGCTCTTTTGGCACATCGCTGCCGCGCCTCACTATTAATGACCCATCTTCTACTTGAATATCTATACTAGGGGGAAACTCCCTTTTCAACACGCCCTTGGGCCCATTTACCTCTACCGTGCAGCCTTCTATTTTTACCTCCACGCCGGCAGGTAGCAAAATGGGCATTTTACCGATACGGGACATCTTATCACCTCCTGATCAAGAAGCTAGATGTTAGAACTTAGAAGTTAGGTTTTCAAAAAACCCTAATTTCCGGCCTCTTCCCTCTGGCCTCTGGCTTCTGTTTTACCATACATAGCAGAGCACTTCTCCGCCTCTGCCCTCTTTACGAGCTTTTTTGTCTGTCATAAGTCCGCCGGATGTAGATATTATTGCTATACCTAATCCGCCTAATACTTTGGGTAATTCATCTTTACGCGCATAAACACGCAAACCAGGGCGAGAAATACGCTTTAAACCAGAGATAACTCGCTCTTTGCCATTACTGTATTTCAAATACAGACGTAAAATGCCTTGTTTACCATCTTCAACATATTCTACGTCCTTAATAAACCCTTCTTCTTTAAGAATATTCGCCATCGCCATTTTGGTTTTGGAAGCGGGAATTTCTACCCTCTCCATATAAACCGTGTTGGCATTGCGTATGCGGGTTAAAAAATCGGCGATGGGGTCTGTAACAACCATATTAGATTACCTCCTTCCATTAGCACCATCTTACCAGCTAGCTTTTGTAATGCCGGGAATTTCTCCCTTATAAGCCAGCTCGCGGAAACAGATGCGGCAAATGCCGAATTTACGCATATAGGCATGGGGACGCCCACAGATATTACAGCGATTATAGCCCCGTACCGTATACTTTGGCGTACGTTTTTGCTTCACCAGCATAGAAGTCTTAGCCACTGTCTTACCTCCTTATCACCTAGATACATCGGCAAAGGGCATGCCGCATAAACTCAGCAGTTCTTTGCATTCTTCATCTGTGCGGGCCGAGGTAACAAAAGCTATCTCCATTCCGCGCAGCCGGTCGATCTTGTCGTATTCAATTTCCGGAAAAATAAGTTGTTCTTTTAAGCCCAAAGTATAATTACCTCGACCATCAAAGGCGTTGGCGTTTACGCCTTTAAAATCCCTCACTCGGGGGATGGCGGCGGAAATCAGTTTATCTACAAACTGATACATGCGCTCGCCGCGCAATGTTACCTTGCAGCCAATAGACATGCCCTGGCGCACTTTAAAAGCCGCAATGGATTTTTTGGCCTTAGTAATTATAGGTTTTTGTCCGGTAATAGCGGCTAAATCTGCTACAGCAGCATCCAGTGCCTTCGGGTTTTGTATGGCTTCGCCCAAGCCCATATTAACAACCACTTTTTCCAGTTTAGGTATTTGCATAACATTAGTATATTTAAACTTTTCTTGTAAAGCTGAGCGTATATTACTATTATAACGTTCTTTTAGTCTGGCTGTCATAAAGCTTCCTCCTTCCCCCCTTATTTATCAAAACGCGCGCCACATTTAACGCAGATGCGCAACTTTTGCCCATCCGCCAAGATTTCTTTGGCTACGCGCACACCTTGCCCGCATTTGTTACAAAACAACATAACATTTGAGCTGTGCAAGGCTGCTTCTTGTTTTACGATACCACCCTGAGGAGCACCTTTGGTTGGTTTGGTATGCCGGCTTACCAAATTGACCTTATCTACATAAACACGGCTATTTCTTGCATCCACATCGATAATCTTACCTTTTTTGCCGGCGTCTTTGCCGGATATAACCACTACATTATCGCCTTTTCTTACATGCATTTTAGTTTTGACAGTTTCCTTAGCCATATTATCACCTCCGCCTTAAAGCACTTCGGGCGCAAGAGAGATGATTTTCATAAAATCCCTATCCCTCAATTCCCTAGCCACCGGTCCAAATATACGGGTACCGCGCGGTTGATTAGCTTCGTTGATGATCACGCCGGAATTCTCGTCAAAACGGATATATGAGCCATCCGGCCTTCGTATTTCTTTTTTCGTGCGTACCACCACTACCCGCACCACATCGCCTTTTTTTACCACGCCTCCCGGACTGGCTTCTTTAACAGAGCAGATGATAACATCGCCCACCGTGGCGTATTTACGGCGGGAACCGCCCAGCACCTTGATACACAGCAACTCTTTAGCGCCGGTATTATCGCCCACCTTTAATCTGGTTTCGGCCTGAATCACTTTTGGCCGCCCCCCTTCCTGAAATTAGTTCCTTATACTATCGGCGCCTTCTCTAAAATCGCCACCACCCGCCAGCGTTTATCTCTGGAAAGCGGTCTTGTTTCGGCAATCAGTACTTTATCGCCTATTTTTGCTTCATTATATTCGTCATGAGCTTTAAATTTCTTACTTACACTGGTGATCTTGCCGTATAGCGGATGCCGCACCCTGGTATCTACCCGCACTACCACGGTTTTATTCATTTTGTCGCTGGCTACAATGCCTATGCGCTCTTTTCTAGACCCTCTTGCTTGTTCCGACACGCTTTAGCCTCCTTTCCGCTATTACTACAGAGCTTTTCCTAGCTCTTTTTGGCGGATGACGGTCTTTACTCTTGCCATATCTTTCCTCACAGCCTTTATGGTCATGGGATTATCCAATTGACCGGTGGCTAAACGAAAACGCAGGTTAAAGAGTTCCTCCTTCAAGTCGCCTTCCTTTCTCACCAATTCATCATAGGTGAGATCACGGAGTTCCTTAGCTTTCATTTGACTCACCACCCATTTCTGCGCGTTTTACAAATTTTGTTTTGATTGGCAGCTTATGCTGGGCCAAACGCATTGCCTCTTTGGCTGTTTCTTCCGAAACCCCGGCAATTTCAAACATCACTCTTCCGGGTTTTACCACAGCCACCCAATATTCCGGAGAACCTTTGCCGGAGCCCATACGCGTTTCGGCAGGTTTCTCCGTAACAGGTTTATGAGGAAAAATTTTAATCCATACATTGCCGCCACGTTTAATATAACGGGTCATGGCTATACGGGCGGCTTCTATTTGTCGGCTGGTTATCCAACCACATTCCAGGGCTTGCATGCCATATTCACCGTAGCTAACAAAATTGCCCTTATGAGAAGCGCCCTTCATAGTACCACGGTGTTGGCGGCGAAACTTAACTCTTTTTGGCAATAACATTTACTCGCCCTCCTCCACAACGTTTACTGGCAGTTTTTCCGTTTTATGTGGTAAAATCTCACCTCTATATATCCATACTTTAACGCCGATTTTACCATAAGCGGTATTTGCTTCGGCAAAACCATAATCGATATCTGCGCGCAGGGTATGTAGGGGCACTTTACCTTCGGCATACCATTCAGTACGGGCTATTTCCGCGCCGGCCAGCCTGCCCGAGCACATGATTTTAATTCCCAAAGCACCCATACGCATGGTACGGCTTACTGTTTGTTTCATGGCGCGTCGGAAGGCAATACGCTTTTCCAAAGAAGCGGCTACGTTTTCAGCCACTAAAACAGCGTCTAATTCCGGTCTTTTAACTTCCGTTATATTAACGGAAACTTTTTTACCGCTCATTTTTTCCAGTTCTTTACGCAAAACCTCTACTTCCTGCCCTCCGCGCCCAATCACGATGCCTGGCTTAGCGGTGAAAATATTGATTTTCACACGTCCGCCCGCCCGTTCAATATCTACGCGTGAAACACCAGATGCATATAATTTTGCCTTAACATGCTTGCGCAGTTGATAATCCTCGTAGAGAAAATGCTTAAAATCTTTATTATTGGCGTACCAGCGCGCGTCCCAATCTTTAATTACTCCTACGCGAAAACCCTTGGGGTTTACTTTCTGACCCACGCTTATACCTCCTCTCTTATGCCAACCACAACGGTGATATGGCTTGTACGATGCAGCATTTTATCTGCCCGCCCCTGCGCGCGCGGTTTAAAGCGCTTAATGCTGGGTCCTTCATCTACATAAGCCGCCATGACTTTAAGCTCGTCGTGGTTTAAATGCAAATTATTCTCTGCGTTGGCAACGGCAGATTTCAATACTTTAGCTGCCGCTTCCGCGGCGCGGTTTGGTGTAAAACGTAAAATAGCCTCGGCCTCGTCCACACCCTTTTCCCGAATTAAATCTATCACCAAACGGGCTTTGCGGGGGGAGATGCGGATATATTTAGCTACAGCTTTTGCTTCCAAAACACTTCCTCCTCTCTTACTTCAAAGCCGTGGAACGTTCGGTTTTATTGCCATGACCGCGAAAATAACGCGTGGGAGCAAATTCTCCCAGCTTATGCCCCACCATATCTTCGGTGATATAAACTGGAACATGTTTTCTGCCGTCATGCACGGCTATGGTATGGCCAACCATTTGCGGAAAGATAGTAGAAGCGCGGCTCCAGGTTTTAAGCACCTTTTTATTACCGCTATCATTCATCGCTTCAATGCGGGCAAGCAGCCGCTCTTCGCAATAGGGGCCTTTTTTTACTGATCTACCCATACGGGTTTATCCTCCCTTCAATATGTAAAATGCAGAATTATTGTTATGCTTTAATATTTTAAATTCTACATTATACTACTTTCTGCGCTTTATTATTAGCCGGTTTGAAGCTTTTCTTTTTTTGCGTGTCTTTGCTCCCAAAGCCGGTTTACCCCAAGGGGTGACCGGGTTGCGCCCCACCGGGCTGCGGCCTTCGCCGCCGCCATGGGGATGATCCACCGGATTCATCACAACCCCACGGTTAGTTGGCCTTATTCCCAGCCAACGGTTACGTCCGGCTTTACCGATATTAATATTCTCCTGATCGATATTGCCTACCTGGCCTACAGTAGCCCGACAATTTGCCAGCACCATCCGCATTTCACCGGAAGGCATACGCAAGGTGGCATATTTACCTTCTTTAGCCATCAATTGAATAGAGGAACCGGCGCTGCGCGCTAATTGTCCACCTTGACCGGGCCTAAGTTCTACATTATGAACTACCGTGCCCACTGGTATATTGGATAAAGGCAGGGCGTTACCAGGCTTAATATCCGCATCCATACCGGAAAAAAGCATATCTCCAACTTTCACGCCATGAGGAGCCAAAATATAACGTTTCTCGCCGTCTACATAATGTAATAAAGCAATATTAGCCGTGCGATTTGGGTCGTATTCAATGGTGGCTACTTTAGCCGGCACACCGTCTTTTTCACGTTTAAAATCGATAATACGATACTGTTGTTTATGTCCGCCGCCTTGATGCCTTACGGTTAGGCGCCCCTGGTTGTTTCGCCCTCCATGCTTTTTAAGCGGCGCCAACAACGATTTTTCCGGTTTACTCGCGGTGATTTCTTCAAAGGTAGAAACCGTCATGCCGCGGCGTCCTGGAGAGGTTGGCTTATATTTTTTTATTCCCATGTTCTTTCCTCCTTACTGAAGAGCGCTGAATACTTCTATTCTATCGCCTGCGGCCAACGTTACAACAGCCCGCTTGGTATCCGGACGTTTACCCTGAGTACGGCCCATGCGTTTGATCTTACCTTTAACAATACGGGTCGTAACATTTAAAACTCTTACCTTAAACAGGCTTTCTACGGCATTTCTTATTTCTATTTTATTGGCTTTTTTATTAACAATAAAGCTGTATTTATTTTGTTCCATTAATATAGTTGTTTTTTCTGTTACCAATGGTTTTATCAGAATATCGTGAGCGTCGCGAATCATCCCAGCACCTCCTCTAAAGAAGCGAGTGAAGAACGAGTCAATACTAGCTTCTCATTATACAGCACTTTATAAGTGTTTAAACCGCTGGCAGGAGCAGTGCTGACTTTGGGTAAATTTCGCGCAGATAAAACTGCGTTAGTATTATCTTGTTCTATTACTACCAGGGCATTGGGCGCTTTGATATTATTTAATATGCGCACTAATTCCTTGGTTTTAGGGGCTTGTAAATCCAGATCTTCCAAAACTACAATATCGCCATCCATAGCCTTACTGGAAAGCGCCGAAAGCAGCGCCAAACGTCGCATTTTTTTCGGCATACTAATTTCATGAGAGCGTGGGGTAGGGCCGAAAGCCACGCCGCCTTTGCGCCATACCGGGTTACGGCTGCTACCAAAACTGGCCCGGCCGGTACCCTTTTGCCGCCAGGGCTTTTTACCGCCACCGGAAACCTCGGC
>WRKD01000151.1 GCA_009778255.1 Bacillota bacterium | reverse complement strand
TGATTGCTCTGTCATATGAACATCTTCTTGCCCTATCATCTCAAAATAACTGTCGAGGCAAGTCTGGATGCTGCTTTTAACCATATTGATCATAAACAGGATTAGTTTGCTAAACGGCATCTTTCTGTCCCTTGTAAAATCATGCGGTCTCTTCCTGGCGGAATTGAGAAGTTCTGGGTCTTTTATCTTTTTTACGCTTGTTTCTATTACCGACAGCAACGTTACCAGCTTTTTTAGCCTTATCTTCATTTTCATCACCAACATCTTTTTTGATACACCTACATTATTTAGGTGTCCAAAAAATTGTTGGGGTAGTTTTCAAAAAGTCAATACTTTATACCTTAAATTTTCCTTAATCTTTATCGGTAGCTGCATAATTCCCTTAACCTGTTGACATTGCTGTAAAGAAAGGAAAAAAGTATGAATCACATAGTCGATATGACAAAAAAACGTTTTGGCAAAGTTGATTTCTCTGAAGCTCATATTGTTGATTTATTTTGCCCACTTAGTCTACCTATTAGTCTTGAGTTTACATTATGGGGAGCAACTTTATTATTAGCTCCTCATTGGAAGGAATTAGCTCCAGATTGGAATTATAAAGAGATATTAGACGGGATTTTTCCTAATGATGATAATTATTATATATCAGGTTTTGGGGTTGTTAAAATAACAAATTTAGTAGGTGGAGAAGTAGATTTTGATTATTATGAGAATATAAAATCAACTAATAATAGAAGATTAATAGCAAAAAATCATGATGGATCACGTCTGATTCACAATAGAAAATGGCCTTTTAAGAAAACGAAAGGGCTTGATGAATATTTATGGGAGAATAATTTGGTATGGCCACGTGGAGGATGTGTTTTACGTTTATTTAGCGACAACGGTGCTGTAACATTTGAATTTGATACCGATGATATGATACCAGCAGAAAAATATTGCATGAATCCAAGACGTTATGGATTTAATGAGAAAAAAATTAAATAATTTCATTTGGGCTGTTGCCACAGATGCTTATAAATGCTCGTAGCAGCGCCCACGGCACTTTCGGTGCAGCCGAAAGTGCCAGAGTGGGTCATGTATTCCCAATGGGAAATATATGACATACCCTGTCTTGCTGCTACTTGCCCAAAGTAGACCGCTTTCTTCGTCACTCGCTTTTTTCAAGCAGCGTATTGAGCGGCAACATCAAATGCCTAAAACCTCAACCGTTCAATCTCCACAAAAGAAACCATCTTGCCAATTGGCGCTTGCTGTGCGGCATAATCGGAAAAACGCCGCTTTGCAAAGAGGAAAATATGGCTGTCGTAGGGTGTAGATACTATTTGTGCTATTGCCCTGATTCGGTTGGTAAAATTGCTTGACTTTTGTCTGCGAAATTGCTATAATAATTTTCGTGTATAGGGGTATAGCTCAACTGGTAGAGTAGTGGACTCCAAATCCATTGGTTGAGGGTTCAAGTCCTTCTGCCCCTGCCAAACAAAAGGCCAGCTATCTATAGTGATAGTTGGCCAAATTATACTAAACTCAGTAAATTACTAAATAATAAATCTACTTATACAGGGGTTAAAGATGGATAGAAAAAGTGAATTGAAAGCGCAATATCGCCACATGAAACCGCCCATGGGTATAGTGGCCTTTGAATGTCTGCCCACCGGCAAAGTCTATTTAGCTTGCGCCAAAGACACCAAAGCTGTAATCAACTCTAAGCGCTTCCAATTGGAAAACGGCAGCTGCTTTTGTAAAAACATGCAAGATGATTGGGTAAAACATGGCGCAAATGCTTTCAGTATTCGTGTACTCGAAACGCTGGAATACGATAAAGATGAAGAAAAAACAGATTACAGCGCCGATTTAGCTACTTTGCGCGATCTATGCTGCACAAATTTTAATGAGTGGGAGTATATAAAGTAGGAGGCGCCGTATGAAAATACCTACAGAGTTGAAACATAAGCCGGTTATTGTCACGGAGGATTATGAAAATATCGACGGACGCTTGGGAAACAAAAGCGACGCCAAAGGACTATCATTAGGGCTGGCACAATGGAATGACCGCGGTAAGGTAGATATTTCCGCTAAAGTTTGGCGCTATACCGGCGTAAAATGGTCTCGGCAATCTGAAGAATTACCCATACACCGCGTACTCGATTTATGCATACTCCTCACCAGAGCTATGAGTTATTTTCGCGAAGCATATCGTCAAGAAAAACTCTTCGACCCGCAAAACCCGCAAATAGACCGCATTGGTTTACAGGGCGGCGCCTTACCGGTAGATATATGCATCGATAACCCAAGAATCGAAGAAGATTTAGAGCTCTTTTTGCAGGTTTTACGCCGAGACGACGAAATGCTAAGCGAGCGTTTTGCCACACTTGCCCAGCTATTAAAAGATTTAGGCTTTCGTTAAAATAGTAACATACAAGCTTATTATATTATTAAAAACAAGTGGTTACGAGCATGTATCGTATATTATAAATTAAGAAAGCAGAAATATAGACAGGTAAGCGACCATTATTTGGCAGGGTTTTGCTATTATTTATAGAAAAGATATAAAAAAATAAAACAAGGTGGTGGCATTATTGTTTACAGTCTTTGCAGATGCGCCAAGTGGCTTCGGTGGTAATTCAATGCTTATCTATTTGGTGATAATGGTAGTAATCTTTTATTTTTTACTGATTCGCCCGCAACAAAGGCAAAAAAAGCAACGTACATCTATGATGGATTCTCTGAATGTGGGAGATGAAATCTATACGGCAGGAGGCATTTTAGGTACTATAACACGTATAAAAGAGCAGACTATTTGGCTGCGTATTTCCGATAAATGCGAAATAGAACTGCTGAAAACTTCT
This sequence comes from Bacillota bacterium, assembly GCA_009778255.1. Lineage (GTDB taxonomy): Bacteria > Bacillota > Dehalobacteriia > UBA4068 > UBA4068 > WRKD01. Next base: position 7,009 of record WRKD01000151.1, on the reverse strand, counting down.
ATTGGCGGTTTAAAAGCTAAAGAAGAAAATCAAACTGCAGCAAAAATAGACTCTTAAAGCGGGCTTGACTTACTATACCCGTGATTAAGAAAAGAAGGAGCGTTATTTATGAACAACAATAATGGAATTAACCTGGTGATAGTATTGATTGTTTTGGCGGCGGCGGTATTTTTTTCTATAACGCCGCTGGCCGGCATTAATTTAGGCTTAGATTTACAGGGCGGCTTGCAGGTTGTATTGGAAGCTGTACCTAATGAAGGTTCTACCTCTATCAGCGCAGATGATATGAGTAAACTTACTGAAGTTATGCGGCGGCGCGTTGATGAATTTGGCGTAAGCGAACCCATACTGCAACGTGAAGGCGCCGACCGCTTGATTATTGAATTGGCCGGAGTCGACGAACCGGAAAAGGCAGTAGAGATGCTGGGCGTGATCGCCCAACTAGAATTTCGCGACCCCAATGGCAATGTGATACTTACGGGGGCCGATTTATCGGATGCAAAAGCCACCATTAATAATAGCGCCAGTGTCCGAGAACGCAATCAGGTGTCGCTCACCTTTAGCAGTCAAGGTACGGAATTGTTTAAAAACGCCACCGCAACATTTTTAAGACAACATATCAGCATATATTTAGACGATAAATTAATATCTGACCCGGTGGTGAACAGTGTTATCCCCAATGGACAAGCAGTTATTTCCGGTGGTTTTGATACTTTTGAGGAAGCTTCTCAATTAGCGGCGCTGTTGCGCGGCGGTTCATTACCGGTGGGTATAGAAATACTCTCCAAGCGTACCGTAGGCCCAACATTGGGGCAAGATTCATTGGAAAAAAGCCTCTTCGCCGCTATTATAGGCTTGATCATACTAGGAGCTTTCATGATACTTTATTACCGCGTGCCAGGTACTTGGGCTTGTATTTCTTTGGTGGTATATGCGCTGATCTTGCTATGGGTACTTAACCTGATCAAAGCAACGCTTACTTTAACCAGTATCGCCGGTTTTATCTTATCTATAGGTATGGCGGTGGATGCTAATATTATCATCTACGAGCGCATCAAAGAAGAACTGTTTTCCGGAAAATCTCTTAAAGCCAGTATTGAATCTGGGTTTAAGCGCGCCTTTACCACTATCTTAGACAGCAATTTAACCACGCTCATTGCAGCGGTAGTATTGTATTATTTTGGCAGCGGCAGCATTCGAGGTTTTGCTCTGACACTTTCCATCGGCCTTGTTGCCAGCATGTTTACAGCTATTTCCTTTACCCGTTATATGTTGCGCTGGACTTCCGATATAACTGCTTTAGCTAAAAAATCTTTCTTTGGCTTAAGAAAGAAGTATCGTAAATTTAAAGTAGATTTTATTGGCAAACAAAAAGTTTTCTATGCAATTTCCTTACTGGTGATCATTCCTGGTTTAGTTTGCTTATTCCTTAATGGGCTGAATTTGGGCATAGATTTTACCGGCGGCAATATTCTGCAAATACAATATGATCAAAAAGTTGACCAAGCCCAGGTACGAGACATCGTTAATGGTTTTGTCAGCCAAACCCCTTCTATTCAACAGAGCGAAGATAATCAATTCTTGATCCGAACAGAGATATTGAAAGCCGGCAGAAGCGGCGAAGAAGGTGGAGATACTCAGCTTATTGAGGCATTAGGAGCATTAGGCAAAGTGACTGTTTTACGCAATGAATTTATTGGCCCCATTATAGGAGCAGAACTTTTAAGTAATGCGCGTTGGGCTTTACTGATTGCCGCTATTTTAATGCTGGCCTATATAACACTGCGCTTTCAACTTAATTTTGCTATAACCGCCGTAATGGCTTTGCTCCACGACGCATTGATTGTATTAAGCATATTCGCTATTTTCCGTATTGAGGTAGATAGCGCCTTCATTGCTGCAATTCTTACTATCATCGGCTATTCCATCAATAATACTATCGTAGTATTCGACCGTATTCGCGAGAATGTGCATCATCAAGAGCGTATGACAGCGCGCGATCTTATCAATTTAAGTATCAATCAAACTTTTACCCGTTCTGTAAATACTGTGTTAGCAGTATTGTTCCTGCTTTTTTCCTTACTGATATTGGGTGGCGAAACTACGAAAATATTTATGTTAGCACTTGCTGTAGGTATGGTAGCAGGTTTCTTTTCCTCTCTATGTTTGGTGGGAAATTTCTTAGAACAGATATCGCGTAAAAATGGGCTTAGTGTAGGAAAAAGTAAGGCGGCGGTACGGGTACGCACTGCTCAAAAATAAAAACCGCGTTTTTTACAAATGTGGAGGCTATATTGACTAAATGGATGCTGAGGCAAGCTGCCGTTAATGTTGGGCAGCTTGCTACAAAATGGGGAATCGACCCTGTGTTGGCGCATGTACTGGCAGTGCGCGGATTTCGCTCGAAAGAAGAAGTCGATAGTTTTCTGCATGCGTCGGATATCGCATTACCGTCGCCTGCGCTTTTTGCAGATATGACGCTGGCTTTAAATTTGGTTAAACAAGCTATTAACAGCGGTAGCCGCATCGCCATTTTTGGAGATTATGACGCAGACGGTATATGCTCTACAGTAATACTCTATAAAACATTGTGTGCCCTAAAGGCAAATGTTATGTATTATATACCGCAACGGGAAAATGAAGGATACGGTTTAAATAATGAAGCTATCTTTAACTTAAAGCAGCAACAAGTAGAGATGATCTTGGCCTGCGATAATGGTGTTTCTGCATTAGAGCAGGTAGAATATGCCAATTCTTTAAATATAAAGGTAATTATACTCGATCACCACGATCTGCCGCAAAACAGTAGCGGCCAGCAAGTTTTAGTACCAGCGGCAGCCTTGGTCAATGCCAAAAGACAAGATTGCCCCTATCCTTTTAAGCTGTACTGCGCCGCCGGTTTATGTTATCGTTTTTCACAAGCATTATTTGAATATTTAAATATCGAGTGGCAAGGTTTGGGGCAGAAATTACTGCCCTTTGCTGCTTTGGCTACAATCTGCGATTTAGTAGAATTGCTGGGGGAAAACCGTAATCTTGTTCAGCTGGGCTTAACTGCTATAGCAAAAAGCACTAATCCCGGTTTACAAGCATTGATAGAGGCTATTGGCCTTACCGGGCAAACGATAAGCGCTTATCATGTGGGCTTTCGTTTAGGACCATGTATCAATGCTTGCGGGCGTTTAGACGACGCCGGGCAAGCTGTGGAGCTATTTCTAACAGAAGATGAATCACATGCCGCAAAAATGGCCGCTTTTCTTATGGGTCTTAATGAAAAACGTAAAACACTAACTGAAGAAGGAGTAATTCTTGCTTTAGAAACTATCGAAAGTCAAGGTTTAGATGAAAACAAAATAATCGTAGCCCATTGCCCCGATATACATGAGAGTGTGGCAGGCATCATTGCCGGTAAGCTTAAGGAACATTATTATAAGCCGGTTATCATGGTGACCGGCAATAAAGCAATAGTACGCGGCTCCGGACGCTCCATTGAAGCTTATCATATGTATCAAGCTTTATGTTCCTGTCAGGAATTGTTTATCAATTTTGGCGGGCATCCTATGGCGGCTGGTTTCAGCATACCTAAAGATAATATAGAATTGTTAAGAAATAAGCTAAATATGGAATGTATACTCACAGAAGATGATATGCAGCCAGTACGCCGTGTAGATAAGTTTTTACCTTTAAGCGAAGCCAGTTTAACTTTAGCCCGTGAATTACAGTCTTTAGAACCTTTTGGCAAAGGGAATCAACCTGTATGTTTTGCGGATAAAGAAGTTAAGCTGCTAAAAATTTCTTTATTAGGAAATGCCGGACAAGTATTACGCCTCAGCTTACAAAGTCCGGCTAAAAAAAATCTAATTGATGCGGTATTTTTTGAGGGCAAAGAAAAGCTGCAGGAATTAATCATGCACAACTATGGAGAGCAGTGCTGGCAAAACTTGCTCAAAGGTAATCATAATGGAGTTAAACTAGATATATTATATAATCTTAGTGTCAATGTCTATCAGGGCAGAGAAAATGCGCAGGTGCAAATTATAGATTTTCGTATTGCGCAGGAAAATAAGGCATGAAATACTTTATTAAAACTTTTGGCTGCCAGATGAATGATAATGACAGCAATTCTATATCCGCCTTATTATACCAGGCAGGTTATAGTGCAAGCACTGTCGTTGAGGAAGCCGATATAATAATCGTTAACACTTGTTGTGTGCGTGAAAGTGCAGAAAATAGGGCTTTTGGCTATATTGGTAGTTTAAAAAGCTTAAAGGAACAAAAACCGGCTTTGATTATCGCTATATGCGGTTGTATGGCGCAAAAAAATGGCGTTGCCGCCGATTTATTGCGGCGTTATCAGCATGTAGGGCTGATACTCGGTACTTTCGCTATACCCCGTTTGCCCAAGCATCTTAGCACCTATCGCGATAGGGTAGGGGTAATCGTGGATGTAGAGGAAGTCTTTAGCGAACCGGCCCATACCCCTTTGCCACCCCCAGGCAAAACAGCTGCTTTTAAAGCGCAGATCAATATCATCTATGGCTGTGACAATTATTGTACATACTGCATTGTGCCTTATGTTCGCGGTAGGGAACATAGCCGTCAGCCGCAGCATATTATGGAGCAAGTACAAGCCCTGATAAAAACAGGAGTTAAAGAAATACAGCTTCTAGGGCAAAATGTTAATGCTTATGGCAAAGATTTTTCAGATAAAGAGTGGAATTTTGCCAGATTATTGCGAGAATTAGACGCTTTAGACGGTATAGAGCGCATACGTTATATGACTTCGCATCCGCGCGATTTTAATGCGGAACTTATCGAAACCATAGCCTCGGCAAAGCATATATGCCATCATTTTCATCTGCCGTTACAATCAGGCTGTGATAAAATACTTGCCGCCATGAACCGCGGCTATGATACGGAGTATTATGCGAGTTTGCTTAAGAACATACGTTCACTCATGCCCAACAGCACCATTACCAGCGATTTAATAGTGGGTTTTCCCGGGGAAACAGATGAAGATTTTCAACAAACACTCGATTTCATAGCAAGAATCCGCTTGGATGCGGCTTATACCTTCATTTATTCACAACGCAGTGGCACTTTAGCCGCATCTTTACCTTCTCAAGTGCAGCCACAGCTAAAAAAAGAGCGCCTGCAAAGCCTAACCGCAATCCAAAACCCCATCAGCTTAAATATCAACGAAGATTTAATTGGAAAAACCCAGAAGATCCTGGTAGAAGGCGCAAGCAAAAATAATCCCGCGTGCTGGTATGGCCGCACAGACGGCCATAAGATAGCCGTGTTTATTTATGATGAACAAGCTGGTTTAAAACCCGGAGATATAACACAAGTACGTATCGTGGCTGCTCAAACTTGGAATTTAAGTGGTGAATTATTATAAAGGCAACCCAAACTTTACGGGATATGCCCACATCAACCGAAAATTAGAGTTTTCTCATGCTTTTAGTTTACATAATATATATTATCGGAAGTTAAATAGAGGACAAGGGAAGAGGCTCGCTGTGATTTTTTTACTGCCTAAATTGCGCGCTGTATCCTAACCCCATTTTGATACACATCGCAAATCTGCTTTAGAGCGGTAATATCTTTTCCGGCATCGCCGGATACCACTAATACATCTGCTATGGCGCCTTGGCAAAGCTCACCAATATGCCCGCTTAAATCGAGCGCTTGTGCTGCATTTTTTGCAGCTGTGGCAATAGCCTGCACAGGTTTAAGCCCATATTCTACCATACACGCCAATTCATGGGCTACACTTATATTTTCCATGCCCTCAAAAACACAATCCGTACCGGCCAGTGTTAATACTCCGCTATTGTATATTGGTAAAAAATTCTGCGCATAAGTAGCCGTGGCTTTTTTATATATGCTGTAGGTTTGCTTTTCATATTCACTTAAAACGCCGCCCATAGCTAGTTTTTCTGCCAATTGTTCATAGATTGCCTTATGCACATAGATTGTGGGCGTATAGGCTATCCCTTTTTCTTTCATAATTTGGGCCTGTTCTAAAGTAAGATCGGTGCCATGTTCAATTGTATCAAAGCCGGCTTCTATACACATTTGCAAAGCTGGTTGTAAAGTAGCGTGAGCTGCTGTTTTGTACCCTAAGCGATGTGTTTCATTAACTATCATATTCAGCTCTTCTTGATCAAACTGGGCAACGTTTGGCTTACGCCAACTTGTCATAGCTTTGATCCATTGAGCGCCCTCCCGTATTTCCCGGCGTACCGCTTTACGAATTTCTTCGGGACCATCTACCTGAACCGTAGCGCCGCCGCTTTGCCAATCGATACCGCCGGTATTGGTAAGCGCCCGATTGCTATGGATGATACGCGGTGCGCGCACAAAGCCTTTTTTAGCAGCATAGGCAAGTTGGCGGCATACGCCGCTTGGGCAAAAAACGTCGCGTATGGTGGTCACTCCATTGAAAAGCATCAATTGCGCATTATATAATGCCTGATAAGCAACTAAATGATCCGTATATAAAGATGTGTCACTGCGGTTTAAATAATAAGCAATATGTACATGCATATCGATCAAACCGGGCAATATAGTAGCCGGGCCATAATCAACATATTCTTCCTGCGGATACGCTTCCCGCAGCTTTATTCCCTCCCCTACTGCAATGATCTTTTCATTTTCACATAAAATGCCACCGTTACGAATTATCGTATGTCCGTCTCCGCTAATTAAAGTATCAGCTGCAATAATCATATCACTATCCATCCCTTTCTTAATTATTATTTGTAAATAAATATATTGTTCTACACATAACAAAAAAGCCCTTGTGGGCTTTTTTGTTATGTGTTATTAGCGGCATCGAACACCGGAGTTTTTATTCTATTTCTTCTACTATCTCTTCTACTATCTCTTCTACTACTTCTTCCACTATCTCGTCCGCCGTAGCGGCTTCTATAGTTACCGGCTTATTCAAAGGTATGCGTATATAAGAGCCCGCGCCCAGTTTTACTTCGAAACCGCAAGTGCT
>WRKD01000150.1 GCA_009778255.1 Bacillota bacterium | reverse complement strand
TTAACGTGACAGCCGACCGAAATCATCCAGTTATATCATGACCTTACCAAAACCCATATTTCTGCCTTTGTTCAGTAACCATTATATAACAATAACACACAGCTTAACGGCTTGAACAACTTGTTTTTTATTGATGAAAAACCCTGCGAAGATTTTTAGTAGTAATGGAGAGAGGTTTTTCCATGCAATACTTGAGATTTTTTATTTTTTATGCTGCTAAGCGGCGGAGAAATGTTCTTTGTTTATTGTTAGTACTCCTGGTTTTATCGCTTTCTGGCTGTACGCATAATGCTGCACCGGCGCCTTTTAGTGAAACTAGGTTGCTGCTTGATACCGTTTGTACTGTTACAGTATACGACGAAGCCGATAAAGAATGGCTAAAAGCTGTTCTTGATTTATGTGCAAGATACGAGGCTTTATTCAGCAGAACAATAGAAGGCAGCGACATTTGGCGTATAAACAATGCAAAAGGAGCTCCGGTGGTTGTAGAAGAAAAAACCGCCGAACTCCTGCAAGCCGGACTTGATTTTAGCGCTTTCTCCGGCGGTTTTTTTGATATTACAGTAGGCCGTTTATGTGCTTTATGGGATTTTGGCGGAAACCCTAGCGTGCCAGCTGCTGAAAATTTGGCAGAGGCTTTAGCTACAGTGGATTATCGGCAGGTTTCTATCAGCGGTACTACGGTGCAGTTGGCTAATGACAAAACTTGGCTAGATGTGGGCGGTATAGCCAAAGGCTATATTGCAGATCAACTTGCTCACTTTCTTAAAGAAAACGGCGTAAAAAGAGCGCTTATCGATTTGGGCGGCAATATAGTTACCGTGGGCAGAAAACCCGATGGCAGACCTTGGCATATTGGTGTAGAACAACCCTTTAGCGAACATAGCGAGCTTATTGGCAGCCTTAATGTAGCAGAGGCTTCGGTAGTTACTTCCGGTATTTATGAACGCCAGTTTATTGAAAACAATATATTATATCATCACATTTTAGATCCGGTAAATGGTATGCCGGCAGAAAGCGATGTGATAAGCGCCACTATAATCTCTAAAAGCTCCGCCATAGGAGATGCGCTTTCCACCATCGTTATTTTAGTAGGCAGCGAAAATGCCATACCCTTATTAGAGAATAATTCCGATTTACAGGGAGCTATTTTTATGCTAAAATCGGGGGAATTGTTGCAATATGGCAAGGTAGATTTTTCTTCAGCTTTAGATTATTAGAGAACTAAGAGATGATATATGATCAGCACTCGTGATTTAGTTTATCAAGTAGCCCCTCAAGTAAGCACTCTATTTCCGCCAGCCTGGTCATTTGATTGATTTGTGCGCGTAGCCGCGCTGCGCAGGGCATACCTTTTATATAATAGCCTAAATGAGCGCGCATGGAACGTACTGCCACCAGCTCACCTTGTAAACTAACTTGCTCATATGGGCCGGGTTCACGTAGGCCCTGCCAATATATGCTGCGCTCTACCTGCCTACGCATATGAGCTAAGGCGGTAGATATTATAGAAGCTAGAGGCGTGAGGTCAGCAGGGGAAGCAAGCCGCGAAAAAGACGGCTTGACTTGATTAGAAGAAGCCAGAGGCTGATACGGGCCTACGAACAAGTCTAGTATCTCGCGGATAAGCCAGGGATTGCCAAGTAAGCCTCGACCAGGCATTATTGCGTCGCAACCAGTTTGCTCCCACATTTCTAAAGCATCTTTAGCTGTAAAGATATCTCCATTACCCACTACCGGTATGCTTACAGCCTGTTTAACGGCAGTAATTTGTGACCAATCGGCCCGGCTTGCATAGTATTGCTCTCGATGCCGCCCATGTACTGCCACTAGCGCAGCTCCGGCAGCTTCCATGCACTTAGCAGCTTCCGGCGCATTTAGTTCCGTTTCATTAAAGCCGCTGCGTAGCTTTACCGTTACCGGTAAACCGCTGTGTTGGGCCGCCTCAACTAAGGATGCGGCTAAACGAAGATTTCGCATCAGGGCTGCCCCTTCGCCATTATTCACTACCTTCGGCATGGGGCAGCCCATATTGATATCGATAATATCCGCACCCAGTTCCCGCGCTATACAGGCGGCTTCTTCCATATATACCGGATTACTGCCAAATAATTGCACCACATGCAACCCTGCTTCTCCTTCCATATCCAACAATTCGCGTGTACGTTTATTGCCATAGCACAAAGCCTGAGCACTGACCATTTCCCCATAAGCCAAACCCGCGCCGCAAGTACGCAATATTTCGCGGAAGGCACGGGTAGTGAAGCCGGCTAGAGGTGCGGCGAATATAGGGGTATCTATAGTTAAGTGTGCAATTTGCATAGCTATTCAACAACCACCAAATCCCAGGTAGTACTATTAAGATTCTTTCCGCCCTCCGGCAAAACCATGACTACATCTTCCACCCGAATAAGAGCGCGGTAGGGCAAACAAAGCGAAGGTTCTACCGTAAAGCACATTCCTTGCTCTAAGATTCTTTCTTCTCCTTCCGCCAGAAAGGGCCGCTCATGAACGTCTTTGCCAATTCCATGCCCTAAACGATGATTGAATTCCCGATCATAACCGCCTTCTTTTAGTACTTCGCGGGCCAGGCGGTTTACTTCTGTACCGCTTATTTCCCCTGCTTTCATAGCTGCAATTGCTTTTTTTTGCGCTAGCATAACAAGTTCATGAGCATTTATTAAAGCTTGCTCTGGCTCTCCCACAAATACTGTGCGGCCAAAATCTGAGCAATAACCCTGATAAACTACACCATAATCGAAAGCCAGTACATAACCGCGACGTAAAACCGGATAGTGATCCCCATAACTTATTCCTTCCATGGCGCCAAAATTCATTACAGAGGTGGTAAATGAGGTGTTGGCGGCGCCGAAAACTCTCGCAAGACGATCGATCTCTGCGGCAATTTCCGTTACCCCAGTGCCTGGTTGCAGTTGAGGAAAAACAGCATGATAGATTTTATCATTGATAGAGGCTGCTTTGCTCATCAAAAACAGCTCATCCGGGTCTTTTTTGGCTCGCATTTGCTGCACTAAAGGGTCGAAATTTACCCAAGAAACAGCTAACTCTTCTTGCAGGCGTAAAACCAGGCTAGAAGAGATATCTTGTAAATAGCCCAATTTATGTCCCGCAATGCCCAGTTTACTGCAAACGCCTATAAAGGTTGCTCCGCTAAGATCGGCATCTGGGAAAGCTATGATTTGGTTTATCAAAGGGTATTTATCATTGTTGGCCAGTAAGCCTAAAGCGGAAAGCCGGGAATTAAAGTAGATGATCTCACTTTCTGTAATCAGTATACTGGCATATTCCGCGCTGTTTTGGCGCTGGCGGGTCTGACCGCTTTCTACGCGCGGCGCACCAGTAAAATATTCCAAGCTGGCGTCTAAGGGGAGAAACACTCCGGCTACATTTTGAGCTTGCATTTTTTCACGTAATACATCTATTCTTACGGCATGGTTCATGTTTATACCTCACTTTCTAGGTTCATACATTGCCAATATACACATATTGCAATCTGCGCCGGGCAATAGCAGCTAGTTCTTTTAAGGAGCTTATAGATGTGGGAGGTTTGTTGTACATAAGATAACGTGGGAAAAAGCGGTTTATATGCAAGGGTATTTTTGGTGAAATGGCAGCCAGCCAATCTGTAAGCGCTTCCATCTCTTCCGGATCATCATTTTCACCCGGTACGATTAGGGCCGTTATCTCTACATGGCAGTAAGTAGCGGCAGTTTCTACTGTATTCCTTACGGTAGACAAATCTCCTCCCAGTTTTTTATAAAAAGACTCGCTAAAGCCCTTAACATCTATATTCAGCGCATCCACCAGCGGCAGCAGATTTGCCAGTGGTTCCTGACAGATCAACCCATTGGTCACTAAAACTACCTTTAGCCCGTATGCTTTAAATAATGGCGCTATATCCAGTATATACTCTATATTGATCAGCGGCTCATTATAGGTGAAGGCAATACCAATATTATCATGTTGACCATAAGCTTTGTTGAGAATATCTTGGGGTGTAAAAAAGCTTTTTGTTATTGTTTGGCTAGAGTTAATCAGCACCTTACTTTGAGAGATAGTGTCGTTTTGGCAAAAATCGCAATGCATATTACAGCCATAGCTGCCTAGCGATAGTATCTTGGAACCTGGGTAATAATTGCGTAAGGGCTTTTTTTCAATAGGATCCAGCCCCAAGGCAGATACCATTCCATAACCAGCCGCTATCAAGTTGCCATTCACATGCTTTCTGGTAAAACAGCGCCCACTTTTAGTATTTATTATCTCGCACTTATGCGGACAAAGTCGGCAAGTTATATATGAGCCGTTTTTTTCGTAATAAAGGGCTTCTTTCATAGTTCTGTTATCCTATTCATTTGCTATTGAAACCTGCTGACGTTCGTCTGCATAAAGGGTGTTGTTTCCGAAAAAGCTAATAGCGTCTGCTTCCATAATATAGGTTCCCGGCAGTACCGCGCAAGCCTTATAGCTAATGGTAACACTACTCGGCATGCTAACGCGTCCAAAAGCATCAGAATTGCTTTTTTTGCTTTCAGGGAGAATATAGAAATCTATAAGGCCCATCTCACCAATATTATAATACCATTTATTGTGGTAATCATAGTCGGGAACACTCATAAAGCGTAACCCTGTTGGCACTACCTGTGCAATGTGATAAGTTCCCACCGCGGCATTGCTAGCGAAAGTAATGGTGGTAGTTATAGTAAGCGTTTCGCCAAGTTTTAATTTGTCTGTGCTGAAAGTACGGCTAATTTCTACTCCTTCCGGCAATTGTTTCTCCGCTTCTGCCAAGCCTCCAAAATAATAAGCGTTATAACCAACATGTCCCTTGGTTACCATAAACTCGGCCTGTGCCATCTGCTCTTCTCCTAATTCAAGATACAATTGGCGCTTATTGGCAAAACTGATATCGATGGTTTTTTCGCCTTGGATATATGTACAAGCAGCTGCACTTTCGGGATTAGGGTCATATTTATTGATATAAGAGGCGATCTCAAGCAGCGGTGAATAAGTGGTGGAGCGCTGATTTAAAAGATAGTTTAGCAAATCACGATGATCAGCGTGATTAAGTAGTATCGCCAGCATGGTGCATTCTGCGCTAATTACATAATTAGTATGCGCGTCATTGGCAGAAGAATAGTATAAGTTGTTGCCCCAGCTTTCTAAAGCAGGGTGAATATTAGCGTCATACCATTCTCTGGCTGTGTTATGGTCGCCAATTAGCGCCAGAGCAGTAGCTAAATGTAGGTTATCTACCAGGGGAATTCCTTTGTCTTTTTGCGTCAGTGCAAATAGTTCGCGTAGTTCCAGTAGCACAGGTTCTTTAAGGGCTGCCAGCCCCATGTAAGCGGCGCAAGTATCTTCAATATAGCTTGAATCCGTTTCCAGTATATTTCGAAAATAGCTTGTCAAAGCAGGGATGTCTAAAAACTGCTCTGCCACTGCTACTGCCTTTGCGGTAAGCAAAGGATCGGTTTGCGCATACGGGAAAAGTCTCAGGCCGTAACGCCAAGAGTTGATTTCCTCATTTGCAATATCCAGGCTTGTTGAGTAATAATCGCCTCCTTCCAGTTTGTTTAGTTGCGTGCCAGCCAAAGCCCGCACAAGGCTTTGATCGGCGCGCTGCCCGCCGGCTGAGAGTAAGGTATAGAGCGAATCGTAAAAAAGTTGGTTGTCCAGATCGTAGAGGGTTAGGCGTACCGGGAAGCGGCGGGCTGTTATATTTAAACTGTTTTTTAATTCTCCACTTTGTCGGCGATGAGTTGTGAGCAAGCTTTCCACTACTGTTACCGGCAATTCCAAAGCATCACTATAACTGCCACAAGTGGCTTTAATCACAATAATGTATTCACCTGCCGGCAATGGATCAAATACTATCGGTAGGAAATCTCCGGCTGCAGCCTGAGCCATTTGAGTGCTGTCTGCATTTTGGCCAAACAGATGTATTTCGTAAGAGACTATATCGCTACCAGTTATAGCACTACCAGCTGCGCGCAAACTGAGTCCGATACTTTCTTTTGCCAAATAACGTCCATTCAGTACCTGATTGATGAAAAAGGGTAATGAACAGGGAATATTAGTAATACTCTTACCCACCAGGGGTAAATTGACAGTACCATAGTTTTTTTCGCAAAAGGCTATAGCGGTTAAGCGCCAAGAGGTAAGGTTATCTGCCATATTGAATTTAACGGTAGAAAATCCTTGCTCGTCTGCCTGCCCGCTAATAAAAGCCAAGGTATCCACAAAATCGCGCCGGGTGTTTTCGCCACCGCCTTCCCCACTTTCCGCCCCTACATCAAAATCATAGGGTTGTTTATAGGAAACGTATTGGTTGTAATAAATATCAAAAGTACTATAAATGCTGCTCAGTGGTTCAACTTCTTGATCCATCACCGCAAAGGCCGCTTCATCTGCTACACTAAGAAGATAATGGGCAGCTTGCCCTTGTCCGGCGGAATCTGTTATGTGCAGTTGTAGCGAAACCTCCTCCCCGGGAAGATAACGCTCTTTATCCGCAGTTATCTCCATAGTTAATTCACTTTCATCGTATTTATAGGCCAGGGTTATAGGTTCTACTGAAAAAATGTGTCTGCCGTCGAAATATGCGCCCATTACCAGTACATTGGGGCTGTATTCCGCCAGGAACTTTAAATCAAAGTTCATCTCCTGTAAAACATCATAACTATGCAGCTTTTGCCCTACCACTGTATAGAGCATGTTGCCACTTTCCGGCGATTTGTTTTTTTGATCAATTAGATCGATATTTACCTGCTCGTTTTTTAGGTATCTGTGCCATGTACTATAAGAATAGTCATTGTCATCGCCTTTATAGATTGTTTGCCGAAAGGAATACCTTTGATATAAATCGCGCTTCATATCCCAATAATAATAACGCTCTCCCGGGGTGTAGCAGGTTTCTCTAAGTGTTTGTCCATCCGGGGTAATAACTGTTACATCCATATGGTAATATATGCTATCGCCTTCCGGATACGGTATTGTCTCCGATACGAATGCGCCATTTTCTGTTTGCAGGGGTATGGTCATCACAACGCTCTCTTGGCTCTCGTAGCTATAACGGTCTACCGTGACTTTATTAATAAAGTCGTAGAATTCCCCTGTTTTGGTACGTATATATTCTACTTTGTTTAAGACTGCTTCACCTGTAAGCTCCGCTGCACTGCCCTTAAGCAGATCATTGTTTCGCCGGCGCCAATACTCGCCGTTATCTACGGCAGTAAAATCGATACTATAACCGTTTATATTAAAGGTATAGCCATCTTCAGCGGCGGTAAAACTGTTCACTATCATATATTTACTGGGAAAAACCATCGCCGATTGTTGATAATATATGCTTTGATCTTCCGCGCCCTGAGTAGAAAAACTGATATAGTTATAGTAAGGATACCAAGATTGACCGCTTTTCACATCAAAAGTTGCATTACAATTCCCGTTGGAGTCGCTCTTTGTGCTTCGGGAGTCTGAAAAAGTGACGTCGCTGTACCCCCAGTAGGAAAAATCTACATCTATACCGCCAGCCGGAGTTCCGTCAAAGAAACTAAGTTCCGAGAGAACGTTAATGCTTTCCCCTTTGCGGTAGTATGGCTTATCCAAGGATAAGGAAGCGGTATAGACTGGCTTGACATAGTCCATAACAATAAAGTTGGTAGTGGTCAGTATAATATCATCCAGGCTGAAGCTCAGTTCTTTCCAGCCAAAGGATTGTTTTTCGAAGACGATCTCCCCCATAAAGGCGCCGTTTGCCTCAACTGCTATATCAATACCTTCGGGAGAAAGATCATCGGTATTCCATGCTAATTTTATACTTTCGGGCCTTTTTGCACTGTCGGCGCGCGGTAATACCATGCCCCAAAAATGCACTGTATCATTGGGTAGATATGCTTGCCGGTCTGTATAAACATAGATATAATAAATATCTCGCCAAAAAAGGTGTGGTTTTCCGAAAATGCTTAAATTAGCGCCGTATTCCATGTCTTCACGCTGTATGCGCACTTGTTTTTTTTGGCTGTAATATTCCCAGTTATAGTTTATTTCCTCTTGCTTTTCAGGCTCTACATCAAACCATACAATGCCTTGTTCATTGCTAAGAGCGGTTTGCTCTTCCAGTGTAACTTGAGCTGCGGCTAGAGGCTGGCCGCTGATTGTGTCATTAAGCCATAGAAGAAGCTGGTTATTGGCAGTTTGTGCGTACACGGCAATATCTGTGATCTGTAGGAGCTTTTGCGTATGCTGATTGGTTAAATAATTATCGGAAACCACCTGTATATCAATTAAATACCAGCCGGGACCAGGGTTTTCCGGTAAAGGAAGATAAGCTAAATTCCAATATATTTCATTGCTCATTATCAGTTGTGCGGAAAAATCCGAGATTTTTTCTATATCATCTTTAAAAAGTGAAATATCACATTTGCCTATTTTTTCCGCCTCCAAATAAGCTTCTATGGTGTTAAAGCGATAAATATTTACCTTAAGATCATAATCGGCAAAAATATCGTCGGCATATAGTTCCACAAAGATAGGGTCGCTGGTTGTAAAGGTTCCTGAAAAACCATTATATGGGTATAAAGAATACTCTTGAGCGGCAAGGTTGTTTTCAGTGCGGAAAGTAAAACTTATTTCTTCATCCAGCCTAGCTCCATCCAAGCTGAGTAAATCGGCTGCCAAGGTCACAGTATAGTCGCTGTAATAGGACATTTGTACAGAGGGAATAAAAACAAAGGTGTTGTCGGTAAGCTTTTCCCAGTGCCCGAGCAGGTCGGGAGAGATGGTAACATAGGGGGTAATATCGCCAACCGGTTGAGTAAAAGTAAGTTCAATACCGCTTTTAACCGATACCCAAAGTCTACCGTCAGCTGGGTGATGCTTTTGCAGCTGAAAAACAGTTTTAGTTTGGAAGGCCCAGGATATAGGCGGTTCATAGCTGTTTTCACTTAGAAGTATATTATAAACCGAGCCGGGTTTTAATGTTTCTTGCGGCTGGAGAAAAAGCTCGGTCTCTGTGCGTTGTTCCAGTTTAAATGGTGTTTCAGGCATAAGGCTTAAGCGTGCGGCAAGCTCTACGGCATTTAGCGGTGCGGGGCTGCTGATGATAAAGCCGCTGTCTGTTTCCAAACCCGCGAAGCTTTCTTTTTCAGCTAATATAGTAAGTTCAAAGGGAATTTCTTCCGCCACCGGTAGCGGAGTCGGCTCTGAGGGGGAGGGAGGGGTATTATGAATAAGAATATAAGACCAAACAGCTATCAAGGCAATGGAAATGACAATTGATATGATAATAGGCAGACGTTTTTCAGTAAAATTCATATAATAATTCCTCCTGTAATGCTTAATTTGATAATTTCAATTCTAACATTTATTATTCGGTATTTCAATTCTTATTCGTTAATTAAAAGATTTTATGCTATTCCTGTGAATAAACTCATAATAACAAGAATAATATATTCTACCTTTTCCCATTGTAATCATTATTATTGTATGATATGATTGCAGGGGAGCAGGGGTTAATGTTTGAGAATTACCAAGATATGAGGAAATGAGGTGCAATAATAGCCATGAAAAAGTTATGTATATACGCGATAATTATTCTAGCGATATTTTTTCTCTTATCTTGCGATAACCATCAAAACAATGCAACCGAGAACAAAACGCTTAGTATTTCTGCGTATTGGTCTACTGCCACAAATTTGCAAAACGCAGTTTATAGTTTTAATAAAGGGCGCCTCTAAAAACTAGCTTTACAACTCTGCCAAATTAGCGCAACTATCATTTTCTCGTCATTGCGGCCTTCGCGCCGCAA
>WRKD01000149.1 GCA_009778255.1 Bacillota bacterium | reverse complement strand
TCACTACCAAATCACCACCGCGAAACAAGCCGTAATCGTAGCGGGTTTCGCCGGGGCCGCCCCTCATACCTGCAGGCGTAGTCAAATACTGTACATGTTCGGGGAAACGCCGCTTTTCGTGAACCATCATGGCAATGATTTTATCTGCCATAGATGCAATAGAATTGGCCCCGCCGCTGCCGGTAAAACGGGTATCCGGGCCTTTGCCATCTTTTGCTACCCCGGCTGGCCAGTATGCTCCCCGGCTAGTTGAATTAAGATTACCATACATATCACATTCTGCTGCCCCCAGTACTCCTACAGTGCAATAACCACGTGCGGCAATAGCCCCAAAGGCATCTACCAAAGTGGAAAGCGTGGCGGCTTGATAGGCAGCCCGGGGGTCGGCAACAGATAGAGGCAGGTGTTCAATACGCGGTCCCACTGTGCCGGCTTCCAAAATTACAGTCATATTTTTTGCATGAGTATGCTGAGCCAGCCCAGCGGCTAGCAAAGGCAGGCCGGTTCCCACAAAAGCGAAAGAACCATCTGCCATTTCCCGTGCCACCGCAACCGCCAGCATTTCCATATAAGTATAATCAGCTGCCGTTAAGCCATATTTTTCCAAATACTCCTCATATGCGTCGCTCATCGATTACCTCCTCGCCAAACCTTGCCAAATTGGGATTATAGTGATACCGCGGGTCTGTGCGCAGGGAAAATAACTTTGTATACCCCACTTTGTTTTCCAAATAATCCCAATCATTTTCGCTTGCCACATGATCGAGCCAAAAATTTCGCACTTCAATGAGGCTTTTATGGTTGATTTGGGCAGTGTAATTTCTAAACCAGGCATAATCGTAATCATAATAGTTGGGCACAGCAGTAGGGTAGCCGCCGAAAGGTTGCTCTATAATAGCTTCCACAAAGTGGCCGGCTATCTGGTTTCGTTCCGGAAGATGCCGAAGTTCTTCTGCCGGGCAAATGCGTTCGCATTCCACGATCAGGGTTTTACCACATAAGCCCTGATCCAAATCCGGTCCCACCAGACCTTCTATACGCACCGTACCGTCGCAGGCCACCCGCTGGGCGCGTATAACACTGATTTCTGGTTTAAGCGGGGGTACTATCAATACCTTCACGCCTTCCTTGCCTGTATACTTTGTGGATTTATGATAGTTTTTCATATAATGATTTGTATGATTGCCGCAGGAATCTTCTCCCGATTCGAAGATGGTGGGACGTAAACCGAAACCTTCGAAGGGGTCGTCTATCACGCTATATTTCGCGGGGGGTATGCCGGCATGCTTAGGCGAACCGTCTGCGTTTTTTTCTCTTAAGCCCGCCTTACCGAAAGTATCGTATTTCAGTAGATCGCTGCCTAAATCGCTTAAGCAAGGCATGAAGGGTAAGCCTAGCCTGCCCGCCAGAGTACGTTGGGCAAAAGACCAGTTAGAATAGTCTTCTACCAGTTCTATAACTCCTTCTTCAATGCATCTGCGCATAGCGTAAGCTACCGGCATGCCGCCTTCCATACCTAAATAGGTTGTTTCCAGCCATTTGATCAAACCGACGCCGGCCAGCATTTCTTCGATGATCGTGCCGCCGTTCATGGTTACAAACAGTTCTGCAATACCCTGGCGGACGATTTCTCTGGCTATGGTCATGGGGCGGCGCAGAATAGTAAAACCGCCAAAAGCAATATGAGTTTTTGGTTTAATGAAGCGCCTAACCGCTTCCTGGGCGGTCATAATTTTATCATTCATTGCCCAATCACTTCCGTTCCATTTATACGCAAAAGGTTAGTTACTTCCTCTACTGTTATATGCAAATCGGATAAATTCTTCAAATAACGCTGCAATTCCTGATCCATATATTTTCTTCGTTCTGTGCCAAAGAATTCATCTTGTGACAATTCGTAAAATTCCTGCCTGCGCTTTAAAAACTGCACGCACAAATCTTTAAGCTCACATGTGCTGTTATCGACAGCATTGAGCAGCCAAATAAAATCCATCATCTTATTTTGCTTATCCATTTCTACACCCCTTAATCAAGCTTTTGTGCTATCATGCCCAGTATTACCGTAAATGCACTGACGGCTATACCGTAAAACAAAGGATCGATGTCGCCGCGAAGCATAAATTTACCCACGATCACCGCCGCCAGACCCAAAACGCTGGAGGCAACAATAAATTGTTTTTTCACCCGCTTGCGCAGGAAAAGCGCCGCGCACATAGGCACAAATAAAACTGCTCCCCGCAAAGCCATAGACAAAAAACCCCAAGCCAAAATGACAGATTTCAGGTTTCCTAAGGTAAAGATAACCGCTACGATCAAGGCTAAAACAATCAATAGCCGCATAACCCTAAGAGTTTTAACGCCGGAATGCTCTTTATTGAAAAACTGCAGATAAATATTGTTTGTTAAAGTAGTGGCAAAACCAAGAGCCAGCCCGGCGCCGGTTCCCGTTACGGTAATCAATAGCGTGGCCAAAACTACCCCGCCCAACACCGGCGGCAGTTTTTCTATAATAAAATGAGGAAAAGCCAAAGCAGGATTTAAATCTGGCTGAGTAAGGCGCATATATTGCCCAATCAATATGCCTCCCGCGCCCACCGGCGGAATGATCAGCGCGCTCAATAAAGCTCCTTGGCGAGCCTTCGTGTTGTTTAAACCTGTGAGTACAGCTTGAATATAAATTTGCGTAGATAAAACTCCCAGTAAAAGCGACAAACCGGCGCCGGCGTCCACGCCTATGCCGCGAGCAAATAAATTAAAATATTCCTCATGTGGCAAAGCGTTAAAAATGAAGGAAAATCCGCCGCATAACTTAAGTACCAGCGCCCCGCTAACAATAACCGCAAGATACAAAAGCAAAAGTTTCACAATACCCAAAACCCCTGTGCCCAAAACACCGCCGAATACCACGTAACAAAGCATAAAACCCATACCAATAAGAGCGCAGATAATTGGATTGATGGAAATAACAGAAATAGCCAAGGCATTAAAAGAAAGCAGCTGAGAAATGATGTTTATCAGCATACCTAAAGTACCTAACACTGCCGTGACCAAGCCTGCCGTTAATCCATACTCTTTGGCGATTATTTGTTGTATAGTATCGCAACCGCTAGCCCGTATTGGCCGCACAAAAATCAAACCCAAAACCAAGCAGGCAATACCGGCCCCCAAAGTAAACCACCAAGCAGATAAACCAAAGGTGAAGGCAAGTTGCGCCGTGCCAATAGTAGAAGAGCCACCCACTAAAGTTCCGGTAATTGTACCCATAACAAGTAAGGAACCGGCCCGTTTGCCGCCGGTAGAAAAATCAGACGCATTCTTGATGCGTTTGCCGGAAAACAGCCCAATGGCTAAAATGACTATGAAGGTAACAATTGCCCCTAAAATATGTTGCGCCGATAATACCATGTTTGACTCCTGGGTTAGAAGATAGAAGCTAGAGGTTAGAGGTTAGAGGTTAGAGGTTAGAAAATATAAAGATAAAAGTTTTTACATCAAGCTACTGATTCGTCATGAATTAAAAAACACCTTTATCAAAAATCCACTATATGCGATTCCTTAGAATAAACTTGGGAAAAATAAGAATATCGGTGCTTCTCAAACTAGTGTGAATGGTTTAAGAGGAGTTAGGAGTTAGGGGGTAGGAGTTATAATATCAAGAGCGCCGGGTTTATGAACAAAAGTGTTCATAAACCCGGCGCTCTTGGCTATTTTCGCTTAGGGGTAATTTTAAATACCGGTTTGGAGTTTGAAGTTTTTAAGTATATCTTCTAAATCCGGATGACCAATTTCCTGTAAAGCATATTCTACACGAGTATGGGGTTTGGTTATTTTTATTACCCGCGCTAAATCTATAGGGGTGGCAATAACTACACTATCGCATTGAGCACATTCAATAGTGGCGGCTAAATCTGCTATTTGTTGTTCGCCATAACCCATTGCCGGCAATAAGTGGCCGATATTGGGGTAAATGCTATAGGTTTCGGCCAGTTTGCCCACAGCATAAGGCCGGGGATCGATAATTTGGGCTGCTCCAAAGCGACGGGCAGCCACAATGCCGGCGCCCAGTTTCATTTCACCATGGGTGAGAGTGGGGCCGTCTTCTACAACCAGCACCCGCCGATTGCGTATAGCTTCCGGTTTATCTACAGTAATAGTTGAAACAGCATCTACTACCTTTGCGCCGGGGTTAACCTTTTCAATATTAGTGCGTACTTGTTGTATACACTCGTAATCGGCGCTATCTATTTTATTTATAACCACCACATCGGCTAAACGTAGTGTTACTTCACCCGGATAATAACTTAGTTCGTGTCCGGGGCGATGCGGATCTACCACGGTGATCATTAAATCTGGCTGATAAAATGAAAAATCATTATTGCCGCCATCCCATAATATCACATCGCAGCCGTCCGGGTCGTTTTCCGCCGCACGTAAAATAGCTTCGTAATCAACCCCGGCATATATAACATTGCCCCGCGCTATATGTGGTTCGTATTCTTCCATCTCTTCAATGGTACATTTATGCTTGACTAAATCATCTATTTGGGCAAATCGCTGTACCTTTTGAGCAACCAAATCGCCATAGGGCATGGGATGACGAATAGCAATAACTCTAAGGCCCTGTGCCATCAAAATTTCCGCTACACGGCGTGAGGTTTGACTTTTACCGCAGCCGGTACGCACAGCACATACTGCTATTACAGGCTTAACGCTTTTTATCATAGTACTTTTAGGGCCCATTAAACTGAAATCTGCACCGGCGGCATTTACCAGCGCACTTACAGCCATTACAGTATTGTAAGGAGTATCGCTATAAGAAAAGACGCATTCATCCACATCCAAATCCTTAATAAGCTTTGGCAAATCTTCCTGTAAATAAATGGGAATGCCATGAGGATACAATTCTCCGGCTAAGGCCTGAGGATATTTACGGCCAGCAATATCGGGTATTTGTGCGGCAGTAAATGCCACAACCTCGTAGGCTTGATTATTGCGATAATATGTGTTGAAATTGTGGAAGTCGCGTCCAGCTGCGCCAATGATAATTATTTTTCGTTTTTTCATAAGCACCAACCTTTCTTTATTTTAGATTTACCTATTCCAGCTTCTTTATGATCCTCCATTATCCTGCCAATCTCGTTCAGTTTTTACACGTAAAGCAAGCCGCTAAAAATTAAGCTTGATAAGCGCCTTTTCTGCAGAATCATAATCATAGGCTTGGAATGCTTGAAAAGCCTTTTCCAGTAGAGTGTTGCTTTCTGTTCCATAATCATAAGCGAGCAAAGCGCCGATAGCTTCTGTACCTGCATCACTATCATAATCTTCTGCGGCCGCTAAAGCTTTTTGCGTCTTTTCCTGTAAAAATGCTATCTCTCCCCCTGTTTTAGGAGGCTTTTCCTGTCCATTTTTTAGTAGTACAGCCGCCATTTTTTCATGTAACTCCAGCAAACTATTTTTAAAGCCAGGAAAGTGTTGCGCACAATATGTAGCATCTTGGTTTTTGGCTGCTGTTTCCAAATCTAAAGCCAGTTCGGAAAGAGCCATGGCGCCAATTGTAGAGAGCATAGATTTTACGGCGTGTACAGTTATAGCAAAATTTTCTACATCTTGGTTTTGCTGATATTTATTCATAGTATTACATTGATCAATAATCTTGTTAACAAACATCTCTAAATTATTAAAATACATGCTCTCGATACCGGAAACGCGGCTTAAACCAATTTCAAAATTTATTTCTGTGATATTGGCTAAAATATTACCTATCGTGTCTTTTTGCTCTTCGGCAATAAGTTCTTTCTCTTCCTCTTCTTTTTGCATTATCTTCTCTGGCGGCAGCCATTTTAATAGTACTGCGGTCAATTCATGCAAATCGATGGGCTTGGAGACAAAACCATTAAAACCATTAGCCAAAAACATCTCTTCTACACCTTGTATAGCATTAGCTGTTAAAGCGATGATAGGGAGAGATTTAAATTTCTCACCCATTTTTCTAATTTCTCCTGTTGTTTCTATTCCATCCATTTCCGGCATCATATGATCCATAAAAATCATATCAAAATCATTTGTTTGAACCATAGCCAAGGCCTTTTTCCCGGAATTTGCCATTTTAGCCTCAATTTTGAATAAACCCAGCAGGCCATATGCCACTTTCAAGTTAAATTCATTGTCATCAACTATTAAAATAGCGGCTTGCGGCGCATAAATGGTTTGCTTGGTTACGCCGCTTTTTTGCTGTTTTACTTGGGTGTCGCTGCCCAGCACAATGGGGAGCATCAATGTAATGATAGTCCCTTGCCCATACTCGCTGTCTAACATGATATTACCGTTCATCATTTCAACAAACGCCTTACTGATAGCCAGCCCTAAACCTGTACCAACTATAGTGCGGTTTTTATCAGTTTTGGCTTGTTCGAAAGCATGAAATAGTCTTGCTACTTGCTCTTTGGGTATGCCAATACCTGTATCTTTTATTTCGAAGAGCAGTATATTGTCAGATGCTGTAACTTTTAAGCGTACATAACCCGTTTCGGTAAATTTAACAGCATTTCCGCACAGATTGGTCAGTACCTGCCGTAGCCTGATATCATCACCATACAGAATTCTGGGTATTGGCCCAAAAGTCTCGAACCTGAACTCCAGACCTTTTTTTTGCGCTACAAATTTAAACATAGAATTAATATTATCCAGTAAATTATTAAAATCGTAATTGACCGGGCAAAGGGTCAGTTTCCCAGATTCTATTTTGGAGAAATCTAATATATCATTAATAATAGAGAGCAAAGAGCGTGCGGAAGCATCTATATCGTTAACATAATCCATTTGCCGCTCACTTAAGGGTTCGTGTAATAGAAGTTCTGTCATGCCGATAACGGCGTTCATGGGGGTGCGTATCTCATGGCTCATATTGGCTAAAAAAGACGATTTAAATTTACTGGCCTCATCCGAACGGTTTTTGGCATTATGCATAAACACCAGCACCCCGCAGAGTAAAAGCGCCAATATCAAGCCGGTTACAGAAAGGATTATTTGCATGCTCTTCACATCGTTATAATAAACTTTGCTGGATATGGCTAACCCGATATACCAGCCATTGAAGAGCTTTTTAAAGAAGCCGACATTTTCATTGCCAAAAATAGACATATAGGCGAAAGCCGATACATCTTCCCCAGCCTGCAAACGCTCATCTATTTCTATTATTCCACTTCTGCCAGCTAAAGATTCCAGTGGCAAACCAAACAATTCGTCTAATGGATGAATTATAAAACGCCTCTCGGAATCGAACAGCATACCATAGCCGCTATTCATTAACTGCATATGATTGATGTACTCCGCTACGCTGGAAAGCAGCACATCTAAGGCGATAACTCCAAAAGGTTTATTATTTTCGTCGAATAGCAGTTTGGAAAGGGTTAAAACATGTTCGCCGGTATGTGCGTCTATATAGGGGTCACTGTAAAAAACCTCACCTTTTTGTTTATAGGCGCCTATATACCATACGCGGTCTTCCGGATTATAATCATCCGGATAATCCCAAGCCGAACCTTCTATGAAAGTATCATCGACCACACCGTAGAGAAAGAGAAAATCGGCAAATCTCTCGTCATTTGCGCGTAACCAATGAGACCATAAAATCAGCTCGCTTGTTATTTTTTCGATATCTTTATCTTGCGCCCACAGCCGTTCGAGAGCAAATGATAAATCTTTAAGAGTTATTTCATGACCTTTAGCATAGGTTTTAAATGTTTCGGCCGAAGCGTTTATCACTTCGTCTCCATAGTTGGCAATATATTTATTAACAATACGCGAAAAGAAATGACCAGCCAAAAAAGACATACTTGCGAAAGCAACTAAAACCAGTAGTATTTGCGCTAACAGCATTCTGTTTTTTAGTAATTTCTTCATGCGCACCTCAATTAGTTTAAATGAATCTATTCACCCGCTCTATAACATATTTTTTAGTTGCTGGTTTAACAATAAAATCCGCTGCACCCGCTTGCAGCGCTTTGTTCACATATTCGGGGGTAGCGTTTCCGGTCAAGAAAATAATGGGCGCTTGCTTACCCTGCTCTCTTATATTACGCGCTAATTCGTATCCATTCATTTCCGGCATTTCGATATCCAGAATAAACAAATTTGGGTTATGCTTTTGCAAATATTTTAAAGCTTCGGCGCCACTTCTCACACAAATCAGTTTATGACCGGTATCTTGCAAGGATTGTTTTAAAGTATCTAAAAAGAAAGCATGGTCATCCACCGCTAATATGCTCTTTTGCCCATCTTCTGGCTCAAATCCGCTTAATTCCTGTATTGAACATTCTGTATTATTTTCATCATGATAAGCTGCCATTTGTATATCTATAGAGAGCATAGCCATTAGCGAGAGAAAATATGTTAAAAAGGCTTCAACTTTTTCATGCTTGGCGCTGCTGAGATTGTTGATCTGTTTTTGGCACTCCTCTGCCAGCTCGTCTGCATGGATATCAATCAATGTATCCTTGAAGGCTACCAGGTATTTTGAAAAAGTATAATAATCTTTGGCTGAAAAAGAATCTTTCAATTCCCTTTCCCGTGCGGAGAGGTTTTCTACAAAAGAGTTTAAAGATTCTATATATTCGTCTAATTGGATATCGCGCATTTGTATCAGTATTTCTGCAATATTAAGTTCAGGAATATCCAATAATCTCTCCCTAACAGTCAATTTGCTACCCCCTTTACCGTATGGTTTTTTCATTATTTAATAATCGCTAAATAACGCTAGGGCGCCTTTATTTACTGCGAATTGCCAGATTCACCAGCAATTTTTCGCCTAGCAAGGCGGAGGAGCTGAAGCGTAGCCTAAAGCTACGTGAAGCGACGACAACGCAGCCTAGGCGGAAAAAGGGCAGCGAAGACGGTGATGAGTGGGTATTTAGAGGCGCCCGCTATACATATATCCCTAATATCGGTATATCAGCTTGTATTCATTAGTGGCAGCATTATAAAAAGTAAATGGCATCCGGTTTTCCAACACTACTGTTAAAAACCAGACGCCATTATTAATCAATTATGCTATTCGCTTACTTATCATATCTTCGGGCCTAAGCCCAAAGCATCCATTACGGATTTCATACCCCCAATTACCAATTCTATAACCAAAGAAAGTTCCAAACCTAATAAAGCGCAACCTGCCAGTATTATCTCTCTGTCGCAACGGGCGGCAAAACTTTTATCTTTGAATTTCTTCATTACGCTTTTAACACCTAAATCTGCTAATCCCTGCGGCCGCATCTTCGCTGTTGCCGCTACTATGCCAGTAAGTTCATCAATAGTATAGAGGCTCTTTTCTAAATTTGTTAGGGGTTTTGCATCGCTGCATATTCCCCATCCATGGCTTAAAATGGCGCGAATATCCGCCGTTTCTACTCCTTGCTCAGTCAACAATTCTTCAGTGTGTTGCAAATGCTCAGTAGGATATTTCTCATAATCCACATCATGCAAATAGCCAATAGCCTGCCAATAATCTACGTTCTCATTAAAATATTCCGCCATAGCGCCCATAGCCGCGCTAACGGCTAAGGCATGATTCAGCAGATGTGGTTCCTGCACATGAATATGCAGGATTGTTTGCGCTTGCAATAAAGTAAGCATAAAACTCTTCCTTTCTGTTTACATTTACCGTATATAAATATTGTATCACAGACTAAGCTAAACCCGCAAGCTAAGAATGTTTATCTGGGTGTAGATAAATACTGTTGGTAAAATCGCTTGTTGTCATTCTGAGCGTAGCGAAGAATCTTTCTTGTAAGGAGGCAAATACATTA
>WRKD01000148.1 GCA_009778255.1 Bacillota bacterium | reverse complement strand
CCGCCATTAAATGGTTAAACGGAGAATGCCGTGGTTATAAAACAAAAGACGCCACCGAAGAAGTTGTAGCATACTGGGCCAACGGCGATGTCGCCATGACCGGCACTTCATACGACGGCACCGTACAAATGGGCACGGCTTCATCCGGGTATCCGGCCATAAAAGCCATACTTCCGGTAGCCGGACTTTCCAGCATGTATACATATTTCCGCCAAAACGGCGCGGTGTATCCGGGCGATCAGGCTCAAAGCGAAGACGCCGAATGGTTATCCCGTTACGATATGAGCCGTTGGCAGGATCCCAATTTTGCCCTGGGCCGTCCCGACCGCATAGCCTATGAAAGCATCATGGCCAGAGTAGCCGATGAAATATCCCGCGAAACAGGCGACTACAATAAATTCTGGGATATGGGCAACTGGTTTGGCCAAGCCGGTCGTTTTAAAGCGGCAGTTTTATTCACCCAAGGCTTTGACGACAGAAACGTGGGCACACAACATATGGATCAACTTTACCGCGCCTTAAAAGCTATCGACCCTAATTATCCCATGAAATTGATACTGCATCTACAAGCGCATACCAATGTATGGAACTGGGGCTCGGCAGATACTTTAGGAATTGCCCATAAGTGGCTGGACAGATTTATTTATGGTATTGAAAACGGTATAGATACAAATGGCACCGAAGCATGGGTAGCAGATAATGTAACCGGCGAAAGCCATGCCTATTCCAGCTGGCCGGCACCTGGCAGCGAGTTCCGCCGTTATTATTTCTATAACAACGATAAAGGCGGAGGCCAGTTAACTGTAAACGCCCCTCTGACAAGTATAGCCGGCCCCTTCGTAGATCAGCTAAAATATAGGGTGATGGATGATTTTAGAGATCCGGCAGATCCTTTCTATAACCTTAGTGTAGCCAATGATACTAATACCGGCAGCACCAACTGGTGGTATAATAAAGAATCTTTAATACATCGCGCTTGGGAAAGCACCATGCTGTTCCCCTCCGCAAAGCCAATTTCACCTGGCAGCAGCACTATCAATGTTAATCTGGAAGAAATACTACAACAGACCAATGCCCGCTTGGCTTATGTTTCCGATGTATTAAGCGAACCGGTAACATTAAGCGGCACTACCCGTGTTACATTAGATGTTGTACCGGATAAAGGTATCGGCTCGCTTTCAGTAATGATTGTAGATTTAGGAGATGCGCGCCGCGGCTATCAAACTTCTTCTACTGTTTCCAGTTGGCAGATCCCGGCCTTCGCCAACGGCTATAACGCTTATAGCCGGTTCCAATATACTTTTTCCAATACCTTAACCCAATATAAAGTTGTAGCCAGGAATTCCGTAGACATACAAAACCCCAACCCCAGCGGTATAACTTATATTGACGCAGATATCACAAAAGACATGGGGTTTGTTCCTCCTTACTTCTACCAAACTGTAGAAATAGTTCCCGGTACGCCTTATAGTTACACCTTTACTTTAGAGCCCAGGCATTATACTTTCCAGGCTGGCAACAGACTGGCGGTTGTAGTGTATTCAACCGACTACAGACACACCATAAGGCCAAATGTAGCAACTTCCTTTGAACTGAATCTGGGCGAAAATTCCTATATCGATTTACCATTAATGAATCCTCTGCCCAGGGTAACTGCGCCCAACTACCAAGTTTATCTGCAAACCGATAAAAACGATATCAATATCGGTGAAACCGTTTTAGTAGATGTTTTACTCAATGGTAATCTCAATTACACTCAATTTTCCTCAGAAGTAGCTTATGATGCCTCTTTGCTAAAATACGACGGCTATGCCGACTTAAAAGGCGTGGTGGCGGCGGTCAGCCCGCTGGCTGGCGGAAAAGTATCGGTTCGCAGCATACCTTCATTAAACATGATCTTTGGCGAACCGTGTTCACCGGATATAAAAGTCGTGACCCTTAAATTCACAGCCACCAGTAACTTCAGCGGCGACGATATTGCTACCGCCCTCTCCTTTGCCTCTACGGTTATCAACCCGCCGGCAGGCTATATAGGCGCCAGCACAGCCCCTGGCGAAGGTGCGCAGCTCACCTTGCACAGGCCTGTTGAAGGCACTTTTTCCGGCGTTAACCTAATTACGGATAAAGAAGTCGAAATCCTTTTCAATGCCCCGGTAACAGCCAATAATATCAAACCGACTTTCGACGTTTTGGTTAATGGCGTTAAGGTGGATTATGAATTCCTCAGTTATTTCGATTTCGGCCCCTATGCGGCAGCACCATTGGTCAATATACGTTTAAAAGAACCGCTCACCATTAAAACAGGCCCCTATACTGCCTATACTTTAGGCGCGCAAGCAGCAGCCAGCCTTAGCGTGGTAGCGCGGGCCAGCGGGCAAACAAGCACTGCTGCCTGGAAGCCCTTTTATACTTTCTACGATCAACTGGCTTCAAACGGCACCAGCGGTCAGCGCAGCAATCGCGGTTCCCGCGGCTTGATGTGGGTTTGGGGCAATGAAAACTCCCGTTGCGCTGCTTCTACTTTTGCAGGTGGTGTTTTCGACCATATCCCTTCCAGTTATAGAACCAATTATCAAACAGCAACCTGGGTGGTGGGCACCTATGTAGCAGCTGCGCTGGATAGAACTGTGGGGCGCTCCGAGCAATTAGTCAATGCCGCCAATGTTTCCGGCATGCATGTGGTAATAGTTGGCAACGGCGATAGTGTCTATACCGTACCGGAATACCGGCAGCTTTATGTATCCGGGGTCACCACCGACTGGGCCAGCCGTGTTACTATAGGCGGCAGCCGCGACATCCCCATCATTGTCACCACCGCGGAAGATGCATGCCGCGTAAAAGGGCCTAATGACAATACTTTCGAAATGATGCGCGAATTTGCCAAGCTGTTCTTAGAATTGGGAGTAAAGGATGGCTGGAGCAACTTTGCTTTGGGCCCCTACGACGATCCTGATGCCTATAATTGCTATAAACGCCTGCAAGATAATTATCAAAAATCTCGGGCATTAGGCCTGTGGCCCGGCACTAATGTATTGAACAGCCTGGAAGACTACTATGTGTATGGCACCATGATTTATTTTGAATGCCTACCGGAATCTTCTACCTGGCAAGCGGAATCCTTCCCCATCAATACCCGGCGGGAGCTATTAGATTATGATCTGGGGCTATACGAAGTTATGGTAGAAGTATACGGGGAATGGGAGTATTTTGTAGGCGGCGGCACCAGCTCTTCAGATTCTTCCAGACGTTGGGGCGCCCCCTGGTATAAACATGGCCAAGTAGAAAACTATACGGTTATTAACGGGGTTATCCAACCCTATGAACCTCTTAAAATAATTGAAACCAACCTTATTTCTCCCAGTCAGGTAGAATTGGTCTTTAACCGCGAAATCAAAGATTTAGATGAATTGCGCACTTTGGCTAACTGGGAACTTACTTGGGTACCAACAGAAACATGCATTGTCACTATTGGCACTACAGATTACACCTTTAACGCGGGGCAAACCTATACTTTCAACTCTACCTCAACACCCAGGCTGGTCATGGAATATTATATGTGGAAAACTTTAACTTTAAAAGTCACTGGCATGAAATTCAATACCGGCTTTATGAGCTACGAGATCGGCGGCTTCACTACCGATGAAATTAACAGGGCCTTCGATAGTACGCTGACCATTGAACAAGGTTATAAACCTTGGTTTACAGAAGACGCCTATTATCGCGACTTAAACCCCATAGGTAAAAGCTTTATGGGCGATATTGGAGATCCCAGCGGCTGGATGGCGGATATTAACAGCAGCCGTACCTCTTACGCGGTAAGCCAAAAAGTTTATGACTCGCAAACACCGGAGCAAATTGCAGCAAAAAGAATGGTGGTAGGCAAAAAAATACCCAGAAGCGATTATGTTCGCTCTACCCTCTTTGCTTTGAACAAGGGTGAATATGTAAGGTTCGACGCAGCCAAAGGTGGTTTTGTTAGTTATGATAAACAAAACCAGCCCCTTAACGGCGGCGCATTGCGCTTTGCTACGGCGCTTAACGGAACTCTGGGCGCCGCCTTTAAAGCCAGCCCCGCTGTGGCGGACTGGGCAGGAAATCCCTTAGAAGCTAAGAATTATACTGTACAAATGAAACCTTGGCAAACCCAAGTTATGCGCAGTGAAAAAAC
The DNA here is from genome assembly GCA_009778255.1 of Bacillota bacterium. Lineage (GTDB taxonomy): Bacteria > Bacillota > Dehalobacteriia > UBA4068 > UBA4068 > WRKD01. The sequence goes on along the minus strand of WRKD01000148.1, from coordinate 5,532 downwards.
CGGCGTATACGTTTATGCCGATACCGAAACCCAAAAGAATTCCCTGCTGGTGGGCTGCGATTACTGGGATTATATGTATTCCAACCCCCGGGATAATATAGGCCAGCGCCTGGCAGACGGCTTTAACTTTGCTTATTATCATAAAAACGTTAAAACCGGCGAATACGCTTCCGGCGGCTTAGATATTTTGGGTTATCACAACCACATGTATATGGCGCCCAACAGACGCAGCCTCTATAGCGCCGGCCCCACCGTGCTTTATGCCGAAGGTTTAGGTTATCATGTATGCTCCACCATGGAATACTCCTTGCTGCGAGATTACCAATATACCCGCTACGACCATGAATCGATCATGCATCATGAAGGCGCCCATTCTGTAGAATACCCGGGCATGTTCTATTACACCGATCTCAACTTTGAAGCCCATGAAATTTGGGATAATTTTGGCTATAATACTTGGTCGGGCAACAGAGCTTACAGTACATATGCCTCCAGCAACATGGCGGAATGGTTTGCAACCCTTTCTACTTACTGGTTCGATACCATGCGGGAATCTGTAGACGGCACTATTACCGGAGTTTGGACTCCCATAAGCAGCCGCGAAGAACTATATACCTTTGACCGTAAAGGCTATGAATTCATGAAAAAAATCTACTATAACGGCGAAACCTATCTCGACCCCGCCAAGGTACCGGGTAATCAAACCACATTACCGGGTTGGGATGAGGAAGGAAACTCCATTAACGACGATATTATTAAATGGGGCCTCACATTCCCCGGAACCATGAATGAAGACAGAGCGGATTGGGGTATAACCAATCAGTTCCGCTGGACTTCCTGGGGTGGCCCCAATGTATGGGATATTAAAATGAGTACCGTTCCCGGCAGTGGTCTCCGTTATGTAGAAGGCGTAGCCAACCCAGAGTATCCGGGCAGAGAAATGTATGGTGAAAACTATAATCCTTATCTGCTCCATTATCAGTATAAGTAAACACCCTGCTTGAGCATAAATTTGCAGCGCAACATATCCTTTGTTAATAAACAGGGAACAGCTAATAGTTGTTCCCTGTTTTCTTCCTCATATTAAGTCCAAGAAATTTTCAATTAAAGTTCAGTAAAAATACAAGTAAATATATTATTCTATGTTTATACTTATAAAAACACAAACCGGGAGGCATTTTGTATGGAACAAGAGCAATATCTAACAACTAGCTCTGCTAAGGCCAGGGAATCGATTGCCGCTCTTAAGCAAGAGATAGGCAAAGTGATCATCGGTCAAGATTATATGGTAGACAGAATATTGATCGGGCTATTAAGCGGCGGGCATATTTTGCTGGAAGGTGTACCGGGGCTGGCAAAATCGCTAACTGCGAGTACGGTAGCCGGGGCTATTGGCGTAGATTTTAAGCGTATACAGTTTACCCCCGATCTACTGCCGGCAGATATTTTAGGTACGGAAATCTATTATCAAAAGACCGGGGAATTCATTATAAAAAAGGGCCCGATTTTTAGCAATATCATACTCGCCGATGAAATAAATCGTTCCCCCGCTAAAGTGCAATCTGCTTTGCTGGAAGCCATGCAGGAAAGGCAGGTATCTATTGGTGATATTACTTATCCTTTAGATAAACCATTTTTGGTCATTGCCACACAAAACCCTTTAGAACAGCAAGGCACCTACCCTTTACCCGAAGCGCAACAAGACAGGTTCATGTTGAAATTAAAAATCCAGTATCCGCAGCGGGAAGAAGAAAGGCAAATTATAAAGAATTATACGCGAGAAGAAAACACCCCTATTGTCCGCCCAATAATTGGCATAGAGGAAATATTTGCCATGCGGGCAGCTGCGGAAAATCTTTATCTGGATGAAAAAATAGAAAACTATGTGCTGGATATTGTATTAAAAACCAGGGAGCCTTCACTTTATATAACCTGCGGAGCTTCGCCCCGCGCTTCTATCAATTTAATTAAAGCCGCCAAATGCCGGGCTTTCCTGGCAGGCCGGGATTATGTTGCTCCGGATGATGTTAAATCTGTTGTTTACGATGTACTGCGCCACCGTATTTTACTCTCTTATGAAGCCGAGGCCGAAAGCATCTGCGCCGAAAACCTGATCGAAGAAATCTTGGAAAATGTTAATCTCCCCTAATTTCTTTTTTCTACATAGTTCATTGACAGAAAGGTGATCGTTTATGCATACAAGCGAATTAGCAAAAAAAATACGCCGCATAGAAATTAAATCTAATAAACTGGTGGATGAAATTTTTTCCGGCGAGTACCGCTCCGGTTTTCGGGGTAAAGGCATGGAGTTCGAGAATATCCGTCAGTACATTGCAGGGGACGAAGTGCGCAGTATCGATTGGAAAGTCAGCGCCCGCTATGATAAAACTTTTGTTAAACAATTTGTTGAAGAACGGGAAATGAATATGTTCCTTTTGGTAGATATGTCGCGTTCTAATAGTTTTGGCAAAAAAAAGGAATTTATTGCAGAAATCAGCGCAACTTTAGCGCTTTCCGCCGTAAAAAACAATGACAGGGTTGGGGCAATTTTCTTCACCGGTCAGGTCGAAAAGCTGATCCCTTCCAAAAACGGCAAAAGGCATGTGCTTTCCATTATTGAAAATATTTTAAGCTTTGAACCTGAACAATCCACAACCAACATTGCCCAAGTTTTACAATACTTTAATCGTATAGAAAAAAAACGCAGTGTGGTATTCCTAATTTCAGATTTTTTAGATGACGATTTCGAAAGGGAATTAAAAGCTTCCGATAGTCGGCACGATTTGATTCGTATTCGGGTTGTGGATAGAGCGGAAGAATGTATCCCAGCCGGCGCCATTTATTCTTTTGAAGATTTGGAAACCGGCGAATCATTTGTATTAGATAATTTACAGCGCGATTTTTATATGCCTTTGCCCAAAGGTCAATTTAAAAGAAACCTCATCACTATTTACACAGATGAAGATTATGTTAAACCATTGATGCAATTTTTCAAAAGAAGGGGTAAAAGATGAAAGCGGCAAAATACTTCTGTAATATACTGGTATTGCTGGTATTGCTGCTATTTCTCATAACGCCGCAAGGGGCTTGGGCAAAAGACGCAGCATCTCCAGAAAACTCCAGTGTCTTTGCAAACAACCGCCCTATATATATTGGCGATATCTTCACGCTAAATATTATGACCCAAGATTATTCTCAAACAGAGCTTGAGGAAATTTTCGCTGATTTTGAAATAGTTGAAATTAAAGAAGAATCCGGCGGATACGCAATTTCGCTTAGAACTTTAATACCAGGGGAGTATACCGCAAAGCTGGGAGATAAAGAAATTATTATTTCTGTAGCTTCCACCCTGGATGATATTCAAAGAGAAGATATTTTTAGCGGCGGCAAAGAAATACTTAAAGCGGGTTTCTATATACCCATAAAAGTCATTCTCTATACAGTACCGGCTGTTCTTATATGTGGCGCACTGATACTATTACTTAAAACCGCGCTGAAAAAAAGAATAAAAAAACCGCAGCCCTATCAGCTGTTCTTACAACGCGCCGCTATTCTTTCGCCGCAACATGATAATTACTTTGTCGATTTAACTCTTTACTTTAAAGAGTATTTGGAGCAAATTTATAATTGCCGTATCAAAGGTAAAACATCAACTGAAATCAGTGCCGAACTAATAAAGCTCTCTATTCTGCCAGATATTTTACCCCATATCAGCGCCTGGCTTACAAAATGCGACCGCTTTAAATTTACCGGCTTACTCTTTGCATTTGAAGAAAAAAATCAACATTATCATAAACTACTGGAGCTGGTAGAAAATATCGAGCGGCAAAGGGCGGAAGCGCAAAAAGAAGGTGAGCCAAAATGAGATTCGCAAATTGGTGGTTCCTATTGCTAATACCCTGCATCATCTACTTATTCTATTTTACCACCAAAAGGAAAGGATTAAAATTTTCCAGTATAAAGCTTTTGCAAAGCGCCGGCCGTGCTTTAACGGTAAAGCATAAAATTGGTAAAGCTCTTATTGTGGGCGGCTTAATTCTCTCCCTGGTGGCGCTGGCCAGACCTCAAAACGATGAAAAAGCCGATATAATTACCAGGCAAGGTATAGATATAGCCATGTTGCTGGATATATCCGGCACAATGCAATCTGTCGATTTCAAGCCGAACCGTTTGGAAGTAGCGCGCCAAACAATAGATAACTTCATTGAGGAAAGAACCGAAGACCGTGTATCTTTGATCATCTTCGCGGGGGAAGCCTTTACCCGTATTCCCCTGACTCTAGATCATCAGGTGATAAGAGATTCATTGGCAGAAGTTACAACTGCCTCAATCAATCAAGACGGCACCGCTATCGGTATGGCGATTTCGGTAGGATTAAACCGCCTAAAAAAAAGCGAGGCGGCAACCAAGATCATGATACTGGTTACAGATGGCGACAATAATGCCGGAGCTATAGACCCTCTTACCGCCAGCAAATTAGCCCAGGAACTCGGCATACGCATCTATACTATCGGCATTGGCAGCGACTCGCTTATACTACCCGTACAAACGTTTTTAGGCACTCAATATAGCCAATACCCAGGTGGGTTTGATGAAGAACTTTTGCAAAAAATTGCCAGTAATACCGGGGGCCAGTATTTCCGTGCTCAGGATCCTAAAGCCTTGGAACAGGTTTTTACTACCATCAATGAACTTGAAAAAACCACATTTAATGATGAAAATTTCCGAGAATACAATGAACTAGCTTATCCTTTTATCATGATAGCATTGATCCTGATTACTCTGGGCATTATTTTGGATAAGTATATTTTTGTACATATACCATAGTAAAGGGTGAAGAGATTTGATTTTTAAATATCCTTTAAACATACTATTTTTATCAATGGCAATAGTGGCAGTGATTTTCTTTATTTTAGCTTTTGCCAAAAAAGAAAAAATAATGCGACTACTGCATTTGGGTGGCCATAACCGCTGCAAAGCACTCCGTTCAGTATTACTTGGCCTTGGCCTTTCTTTAATAGTCATGGCGCTTATGGGGCCACAGCTCTTTGCCGGCTATGCTAATGTAAATAAAAGCGGATTAGATATTTATTTATTAATGGACACTTCTAAAAGCATGCTGGTAGCCGATATTAACCCTAATAGAATATCTGTGGCAAAAAAAATCGGGGCAGATCTTTTAGATCATTTGCAAGGCGATAGAATAGGCTTCATACCCTTCGCTTCCGAGGCTTATATACAAATGCCCTTAACGGACGACTATCAATTGGCGCGGATGTTTTTAGATGTAATGGATACGGATATGATCGGCGGCGGCGGAAGTAATTTGGCGGCAGCCATTAAATTAGCGGCGGCTTCTTTTAAAAGAACGGCAGAAGCCGACAAAATAATTTTGATCCTCAGTGATGGAGAAGATCATGATGAAGCTAGCCTGAAGGCAGCGCAAGCCGTTAAAGATGAGAGTATAAAAATATACGCTGTGGGTATCGGCGCCGAAAAAGGGGGTCTGGTGCCTGTATATAATAATGCAGG
>WRKD01000147.1 GCA_009778255.1 Bacillota bacterium | reverse complement strand
TTCCAGGGTGGTGATGGTGTATTGTTTATAATCCACATTTACCGGAGAACTGCTGCCGTCTTCTAAAAGTTTTACCTCTTCTGCGCTGCCTTCGCCAAGCGCCGGCGCGCCTCCTTTAGCAGAACCCATAGAAAGCGCCAAAAACTCTTCGGAAGGCGTTAAACTGACCAATTCGCCATTTTCAAAAACCGGTACTGCCGGCGGCGCGTATTCTTTGCCTGCTTGAGTAGCTTTTTGCATAGCAATTAGCTTCTCTTTAAGCATTCCTGCCGTTAATGCCAGCTGCGCCCCTGTTTCATTATAATATTTTTTGGTAGATTCGTATTTGCTTAAAAGCTTTTTCACCGCGTCGGCTTTAGCCGGGGAATCTCTTTCCAAGGTAGCGTTTTGCCCTTCCAAATAACGGATCTCCATTTTTATTTTTTGCATTTCTCGCAATGCTTTTTCCGGCGCCAGCATTTTTGTAACCGCTTCATAGTCAAAAGTCACATTTGTTGCATTGGAGGATCTTTTTCTATCCATCATAGAAGTAAACATTTTAAGAATTCTATTATTCCGGTCGAGCACAATTTTTTTCACAAACATATCCGGTATTCCCACGGGCTTGACCAGGGAATGCTGAGGCATATTATTGGTATCGAAATAACTGTAAATTGTTGGTTTGAATTTCTTTAAAAACTCATCAAAACTACTAACCAATAATGCCTCATTGATTTCCTTGATTTTTTCATCGGTCAATGATGAGATATTCTCTTCCGTTCCGGTCATGATATCGGATAAATTAAACACCTCAGGATTGATCACATCAAAAAGTATAGTGCGGTTAGTTTGGTTTATCAAAACAAATCCCCCTTTTCAAAAAATGATAAACAGAACTATTACAGCTATTTGTAATTATCCCATTTATTTGTAAACTAGTATGTTTATAATTTATTTTACCATAACGCATAATAAAGTTCAAGATATTTTTATTACCTTGTTGACTTTATATAACTACAGTGTGAAATTAAATAATTTCAAAATGATATTACTATTAAAATTTTCGATATTTCCACAAAGATGCCAAACTTGTAGTTAATAGAAAAATACATATACATAGTAAAACGATCTCCAACTGACGATTCGCTATGCCAATGAAAGCGCCATAACACCAAAGTACCAGCCCACTAACTAGTATCAACACATTACGCCGTATCAAACTTGGGGTGGGAAGCGGCTTATCTACTGGAAATAAGCCGTTTCCCTTTTCCTTTTTTTTGCGGTAACCTTCTACAAAATAACCTAAACATACCCAAAAGCCGCATAATACCAAAGTTGGCAAAGCAAACCATATGCTCATTCGATCAGCAGGTATTTTAGCAACCAGCCAAATCAGCGGCGGAACGCTTATCATAAAGCCACTGATAACATATACAAGTTTTCTTGCACCGGCGCGATAAAGACAAAATAGAGCTCTTATGAGCAGAAACAGCCCATAGCTTACCATTACCAAAAAACCAAGTATCAGCGGCGACACGGCATCTTCCTTCTTATCTTATTCTATATAACAAACTACCCTCTACCCTCTACCCTCTATTCACCTATCCTCTATCCTCTACCCTCTATTCACCTATCCTCTATCCTCTATCATCTATCATCTATTCACTTGTCACCTGATTAAGTCCGGTAAGTTTCATTAACGCCTTTTTAACGTCGAAGCCGGTAATTTCATTAACGGAGTCAAATGTCGCGGCAAGAGTTTTAGTAATATTCTCTGCCAGCCTTACCGCGCCGCCTTCGCCATTATGGCCACCGTCCCAAACCAATATTTTATCTATATTGCCCATGGGTTTAGCAATATTCTCGGCCATTTGAGGTAACGCTTCTATAATCATCTGAATTACGGCTGCTTCGCCATATTGCTTATATGCTTCCGCTTTTTTTTGCATACCATCGGCTTCCGCAGTTAGCTTAAGACCAATTGCCAACGCTTCGGCTTCGCCTTTGATCTTAATAATATCGGCTTCCTTCATACCTATTGCTTCTATATTAAAAGCTTCCGCTTCGGCGGCCTTTTTCCTTGCATTGGCTTCCGCTTCAGCCATCAATTCTCGGGATCTAGCTTCGGCTTCCGCATGTTTAATAGCCCTTATTTTTTCCGCTTCCGCCTTAAGTTCCGCTTCTTTTCTTGCGGCTTCAGCCGGGTTTACTACCGTCTCATCCAAGAATCTTTTCTTAGCCTCGGCTTTTGTTTTAGCAAGTTCAATGTTTTTTTCCTCCCGCGAAACTTCTACCTGCATCTCTTCGGTGGCTATTTCTTGCGACCTTTTCTGTTTAATAATTTCCGCGTCGGCTTTTGTATCGATTATCGTTTTGTTCATAATATTTTCTTGTATTTGATACGCTGCGTCTGCCTCTGCTTTGGCTGTTTGTGCTTCCTTTTCGTATTGCGATTGTCTTACGCTTTTCTCTTTAGCCGCTTCGGCAATAGAAGCTTCAGATCTTAGTCTTGCTTCTTCTCCGCTCCTCCTCGCTTCGGCAATTTTTATCTGCGCATCTCTATCGGCTTCTGCTTTGGCAATTTCTGCATCTTTTTTTACTTCCGCTATACGAGGCGCGCCTAAAGCTTCCAAGTAGCCGTTTTGGTCATTTATTTCTTTAATAGTAAACTCAATAAGTTCAAAACCCATTGCTTTTAAACTTAAATCGGCAACTTCTCTTACTTGGTTTGAAAAAGTCTCTCTGTCTTTATATATGCCTTCTACAGTCATTTTGCCAACAATTTCCCGCAGTTTTCCTTCCAAAACGCTGTTAACAGTATCGCGTATTCTTTGATTTGTAGCATCTTCACGTCCGGTGTAAAACTGTTCCACCGCCGATAAAATGCTATCTCTATCATTTTTTACTTTAATGACCGCTACGCCGTTTGCTATGATAGGCACACCCTGATTTGTCATGGCGCCGGTAGTGCTTATACTAAGCGGAATATTTTCGAGCGAAATAATATCAACGCGTTCAAGCACCGGCACTACAAGAGTGCCCCCGCCTGTTATGACCCTTTTTTTGAGTCCGGTTACCACAGCTGCTTTATCTTGCGGTATTTTTCTCCACATGCCCATTATGATTATGAGTACGACAACCACTGCAGCCACACAAAGAATTACCGGTACAATACTTGAAGTAAAAATCATAATACCCACTTCCTTTTTATTTTTTTTATATTATTACAATTTATCTATTACTGATGCTGTACTATTGCTCTTCCGTCTTTTATTTCTATAATAATAACTTTCTCTCCTTGGTTGATCCTTTCATTACTTTGAGATTTTGCCGCATAAATAGAAGAGCCGGATTTCGATACAACTCTTACGGCGCCAACACCGTTTTCTAATATTGTTTCGATAACATCTACCTGTTGGCCGATCATATCATTTGTGGTAACAGCAAAGTTTTTCGCTTTTTTAAGCGGTATCATGATAAAATTGTTTATTATCAACATCACAGTATAGCCAGAAATTACCGCAATCACCCAAATTGCAATTATATTGATTCTACCCGCCCGATAAAGCATTTCGCCTACACAGCCCATTACAGCTAATTGCACACACCATATTATGGGTGAAAAAGGTAATAAAGCGGTTATTATTCCAAAATGACTAATATCATGTGCAGCGTCATGATGAAAATCTGCTCCTCCAAAATCAAAATGCAATAGATGCATCAAGCCTTCCATAGAACCAAATAGCAAAGAAAATAGTAATGAAATAGACGGTAAGGCTAATCCCACTACTAATAAGATCATAAAAATCGACATGGAGATACTCCTCCCCTCATCAGTATTCAATCACTTATACAATTTAATAGTTTCAACAAGTCTCTGCAATTCACAAGCCGCTCCACTTTGTTGTATTTCTTCCGCACTGGAAACATGCAGTTTTGTCAATTCAATCTGCAGATTATCCATTTTAGAATTGATTTCAGTAAAATATGCCGCCGTATCCTTTAAATATATGGCAAATTCATTGTAAAGTGCACGGTTGTTTTCACTATATATGCTGTTATTTAATATCTCTAACCTTTGAGCAAAAACTTTTATTTTACCAATTATAGCTTCTTCGGAGCTATTTATAGATAAAACAAACCTTTGATAGGTCATTTCGGTAACTTCAAATAGTTTCGGCAGCATTTTTCTTACACTACTGCATTTTATTTCATATTGGGTAATTTGCTTTATCAATTCATGTAATCCTTCGTTGAAAAAACCGCTATCATTATTCGCGGTATAATCTGTAAGCATTGTGCTATACTGCTGCAAAGTTAAAAGCTCCGCGTTTTTCTTACCGGAAATACTACTTTTATTTTTAAATCTTAAAAAACTAAACCCGTTGAACCTCACAAATATAATTATGGATAACAAAATTACTGTTACACCCAAAATCATACTGACCACACTGCCGTTAATTATTCTTAGACCAATGAATGCATCGGAAAACACCAGTGTGTTAAAGAGTATTAAACCAATATTTATCAGTATTCTTTTTAATACGCTATATTCTTTCATATTAAATATTATTATTTCTCCTCTATTTCCTGCTGCGGGCGGCGGTTAAAAAGCGCGCAATAATCACGTACCCGTTTTGGTATCAAGCCCGAAGGCCGCACTATCAATATGATCACCAGCAATAGTGCATATACCAATTGCGCATAATCGGCAAATTCCCGCAGTTTTTCCATAACCACAGTTAAAAGGAAGGCGCCCACCACCACGCCAAGAGGATTATCCATACCGCCCAAAATCACCATGCAAATATATACCAGTGAGCGGGAAAAGGTAAAATCATTAGGCCCCACAAAAGAGGTAAGGCCGGCATAGAGCGCCCCGCCCACACCGCAAAACAAGCCGCCCAGCACAAAAGCCAATAGCTTCTGGCGGGAAACATCTACCCCTAAACAATTAGCAGCGATCTCATCTTGCGCTATTGTGTTCAGTGCCAGCCCATAACGGGATACATAAATGCGTAATGCTACATATATAAGCACGATCAGTAATATGGAACAAAAATATAGGTAGAAAAAATGCGGCGCCACCTTGCCCAAAAGCGGTAAAGTATAGCTCTTATATAAAGAATGCCCTGCGATGGAAAAAGCTTTAATATCTGAAATGCCATTGGGGCCGCCCACACTGGCAATATTTTTAATCATTTGAGTAAAAGCCAGCTGCAAAGCCATGGTGACCAAAGAAAGATAATAGCCTTTAGTACGCAGGGTAGGCAAGCCGATCAGCAAACCGGCAAAAGCGCACAACACTAAAGCCATACCCAAACCAAGCCAGGCTGAAGCGCCCAGCTTTACCGTAACCACCGCCATAGAATAAGCGCCAATGCCCATAAAAGCCGCCGGGGCGAAATTCACCATATTGGTGGAACCCATTTGAAAATTAAGCCCTAAACAAACCATGGCATAAATTAAAGCCATTATCGCAATATGCGATTCATAACGTAAGCCGGCTAATAATATGGGCAAAACCAGCAAGCATAGTAAAGCAGAAAAAAAAGCTATTTTTTTATGTCGTATATAAAGGGAAAAAAGATGGTTGATATAGCCTTTAATATCCATTAACAGTAAGACAGCAATAGTAATAGCCACACAAGCCAAGCTATACTGATAACTTAAACGCAGCATAGCAAAAGCTAACCCAAAAATCAATATATTACATAATACGATAAGTATGGGCTCTGGCAGTTTAAATATACTAGGGATGGTTCTTTTTAGCTTCATCCTATTATACCCTCCACTATTCAAACTTTCTCTACTGTCTTCTCGCCTATTATGCCTTCAGGTTTAAAGATGATAAAAATAACTACCACCACAAAAGCTACCACGCCGGCATATGCAGCGCCATTTGCTACATAGCCGGCTACGAATACCTCCACAAAAGCCAGCAACATGCCGCCGATCACCGCACCCCAGGTATTGCGCAAGCCGCCAACCACCGCAGCGGAAAAGCCCTTGGCGCCATACATAGCGCCATTGTCGAAACTCATGATTTTCTGATAACTGCCTACTAAAAATCCGCCTATAGCCAGCATCACCCCGCCAATAATAAAAGTAACAACAATTGTACGCGAAACATTAATGCCTGTCATCATAGATAATTCTTTATTTTGAGACACTGCTTGCATAGAAAGGCCCATTTTAGTTTTATTTAAGAAGATGAATAATAGTAGCAGCAGCAAAACGGTAACGCAAATAATAGTCACATAACGCAAGTTGACTCCGCCATTGGGAAAAAGCAGTTCCGGAAAACCCTGAGGGTTGCGGCCACTGACCACTTTCAGAGCAGCCTCCCCTCCAAAAGCTGAAGCTGAAGCATTAACAGCCGGCATAAACATCAAGCCCAGCACCTCTTTAATGACCGTACCCAGGGCAATGGTGCTTAGCAGAGGCATAAGTTCGGAGCTATGGCTGAACGGTTTGATGGAAAAGCGGTAAGCAACAAGGCCCAATGTTGCACAAAATAGCGCGCCGATAAGTAATAAGAGCGCTACACATACAATAAAGGGCAGTGTATTAAATAAGCCGGCGCTCATTAATACCACATAAGCGCCCATGATGGAAAAAGCGCCGAAAATAGCAATATCGCCGCAACAGAACACCACCACATCCATCACTCCGAAAAACAAGGAGAAGCCCACAGCAATAAGCGTGTAGGTACAACCCAACAGCAAAGCGCTTACCAATAGTCCGGCAAACATTTCCAACTTCATCCGCTCCTTTTGTACAGCTTAATGGTTAGTGACAAAATTTCAGCTGCCTAGGCTTTATTTTCCGCCAAAAGAACGCGCGCCACTGGCATATGCAGAGTTCTGATACGGTATCCAGGCACCGTCTTCTATCACATTAAGATAAGCCGCCACATTGGTTGTTTGGCCAATTTCATTGAAGGTAGTAGTGCCCATGATACCGGTGGTTTTGCTGTTTAAAATGGCATTTACCATAGTTTCCGCCGTAGGGTTATTGCCGCAGGCGGAAAGGGCGTTCAGTAAAATCAGCGCCGCCTCGTAAGCATATGGCGTATAAGCGCCAATCGGTTCGGAAAAGCCCTCTGCTTGATAATCCGCAATAAACTTGCGGCCGGCTTCGGCTTCATCTAAAATTACACCCGGGCTCACCACCAATGCGCCTTCTGCCGCCGTATTGCCTATTTTTAGAAAATCTTCCGTTTTCATGCCGGAAATGCCGCAAAACAGCACATCTGTTACACCGGCATCGAACAACTGCCGCTTCAACTGCGAGCCAATACCAACCGTACTGCCACAGTACACGGCTTTGGCGCCGCTGGATTTTATTTTTTGCACTACCGCGCTTAAATCGGTAGCCCCTTCCGGTACCTGTTCGCTGCCAATGGGAGTAATGCCGCGTGCGGCAAGTTCGCCGCTAAAAGCCTCAAAATTACCGGAGCCATATGAACCTACATCCGAAACCACAAACCAGTCTTTATAGCCCATTTCATCAAGTACCATACTGGCTAAGGGAATATTTTCTTGCTTATCTGTGGGAGCGGATCTTGTTATCCAGGGCATATTATCCGGCGAAGTTAAACTCTCGCGTATAGCGCCCCAAATTAAAAGCGGTATTTCCGCTTCCTTGAATACGGGAATAGAAGCCGCCGCCGGTCCGGAATTCCAAAAACCGGAAGCCGCCACCACAAGAGGGTCGGATACTATCTGCTGAGCGCCGGATACCGCTACATTCTCTGTGCTTTGATCATCCACAGAGATAACTTTAATAGTGTAAGGATATTTTCCGGAAGCATTAGCTTGGTCTATAGCCAGCTGAAAAGCATTGCGGGCCGCCGCTCCTTCTGCAGCATCACCTCCTGTTATGGGGCCTAAAAAGCCTATTTTAACCACTTTGCCTTTGGTGGCGTTTTGGTCACAGGCAGATACTATCATAACCAAAACCAGCAATAAGACCAAAAATAATAGTAATGATTTCCTTTTTCTTGCCATAATTTACATCGCCTCCTATTTTTTACATCACCGGGTTATCCATAAACTCGCTTTTAGCCAAATCCTGCACCGAGCCACAAAAGACGATAGCGCCTTTTTGTATCACATAGCCGGTACTGGCAACTGAAAGCGCTTTAACGGCATTTTGTTCCACCAATAATATACTCATTTGCTGCAAAGCAAGCTGCTTAACAATATTAAAAACCTCTTCCACCATTATGGGGGCTAAACCCAAAGAAGGTTCATCCAGTATTAAAAGACGCGGCTTATTTATTACAGCGCGGGCAATAGCCAGCATGGTACGTTCGCCACCAGAGAGCGTACCGGCTTTCTGTTGCAAACGCTCTCTTAGCACCGGAAAAGAACGATAAATTTCCGCCAGCCTTTCTTCCAGTAATTTCGTATCTTTAATATAATACGCGCCCATTTTTAGGTTGGTATCTACACTCATTTTCTGAAAAGAACCGGCTGCAGAAGCAGAAAGCGCAATGCCCGCTTGTACGCGCCGGTGAGTGGGCCAAGTGCTGATATCTTCCCCAGACATGCTCATAGAACCTTTATCGGCCTTAACAATATTTAAAATTGCTTTAACCAAGGTTGTTTTACCTGCGCCATTCGCCCCCAGCACACAGCAAACCTGACCCCTAAGCACCTCTATATTCACGTCGCGCAGCATGGGTATACGCCCATAACTGGTATCTAAGCCCCGAATGGAGAGTATCGCCGATTCATCACTCATATAGCCGCACCCCCCAAATATGCCTTGATCACATCATCATTATGTACAATATCCTGGTATAGGCCTTCGGCAATTTTCTGGCCGGCATTAAAAACGATGATGCGTTGTGGTACTTTTTCCATAACTTTCATATCATGCTCAATAATAATAATGCAAATTTCCTGTAGTTTTTCTTTGATCTTACGAATATCATCCATCATAGACATTGTTTCTTCATCATTTAAACCTGCGGTTGGTTCATCCAAAAGCAATATGGCAGGCCGCCCAACTAAAGCGCGGCTTATTTCAATACGGCGGCGGTCTATATGCGGGATATTTTTCGTTAATTCATAGCGGCGGTTCACCAAATGCGGATTAAAATAACTGAGCATATCCAAGCATTCCTGCATACTCTCGTATATCTCATTATTCACATGTTTAGGTTTTAACAAAATGCTTGCCAGATTACTTTTCTGTTTGGAGTAAAGCCCCATTAAAACATTATCTGCCACACTTAAATCCCAGCACAAGCGACTAGATTGATAGGTGCGGGCCATACCACGTTTAAAGATTTCACAAGGCCGCATAGTTGTGATATCCTGCCCTTGCAATAATACCCGGCCACGCGTAGCACGGTAAATGCCGCTGATTATATTAAGGAAGGTGGTTTTACCAGAGCCATTGGGGCCGATCAAGCCCACGATCTCCCGGGCCTCGATAAAAAAATCCACATCCTTCACCGCCCACAGCCCGCCGAAATTAATGGAGACTTCTTTAGTTTCCAGTAAAGGCATAGATTTACCCTCCATTGAATAAAAGCAGTATACTAGTGCGGCT
The DNA here is from genome assembly GCA_009778255.1 of Bacillota bacterium. Taxonomy (GTDB): domain Bacteria; phylum Bacillota; class Dehalobacteriia; order UBA4068; family UBA4068; genus WRKD01. Next base: position 118 of record WRKD01000147.1, on the reverse strand, counting down.
TTCAGCCGCAAGTGTTGAGTGTTGAGTTGTGACCTCCCAGGCTTTTGCCTGAGGTAAAGCCAAAATCTTTGATTTTGAGCTTTACCTACGTGCAGTATCTGTGACTTTGCGAAGCAAA
>WRKD01000146.1 GCA_009778255.1 Bacillota bacterium | reverse complement strand
GCTAGGGTTGGGTTTATTATCCAATAAAGCTTTGGCAGAGACAATGAATCCAGGGGTACAGAAACCGCACTGTACCCCGCCATAAGCAACCCATGCTTCCTGTAGTGGATGCAAACGGCCCGGCGCCCCTATGCCTTCAATCGTAATGATTTCCGAATATTCGGCAATTTGGCTCATCTTTTTCGTACAACTGCGAACAGGCTCCCCGTTCAGCAGCACAGTACAAGCGCCGCACTGCCCGGCATTGCAGCCTATTTTGGTTCCGGTTAGCCCTAAACGGCGTAGTAGCGTTGCAAGGCTATCTTTAAGCGGATCACAAACTATCATACGTGGCGCGCCATTGATACGAAGCCATTGTTTCCGCAAAGCCATAGGAAGTCACCCTTTCAGCATAATGAAAAGCCTGAATATAAAAAGCGGTCACGACAATCATTAAGTGGCGAGAGACTATGCTATTCTGCTTATTTCCATACTTCTTTACAAATTCGCCGCCAGTTTTCGCCTAGAATACCACGTATAGCTTTTTCAGGGTAACCGGCGCGCAGCATGTACTCAACCAATTCCAAATACTGCGCGGGGACTCCATACAAAGCATCTAATAGGATGGGCTCCCCATTCACTGTGGGCCAGGCATCGACATTATTCTGAGCCGGATCAGGCGTAGTATCACGCACAAAATCGAAGCCTAAGCCTACATGTTGCGGTCCCACTAGGTTGACTATATAGTCAATATGTTTAAAGATGGCGTCGCTTTTAGCCAGGGGGTCGCGCAGAAAATCGCCCACCGAACTTATCCCAATTACGCCACCTGTTTCCGCACATTTTTTGATCTGATCATCCTTAATATTACGATAGTGTGGAAAAACTCCATAGGCATTGCTATGCGTAAATGCGCAAGGAGCATTGCTAGCTTCCATCATTTCCATGGAAGTTTTATATCCGGCATGGGTGCCATCGCAAATCATGCCCAGTCGATTCATTTCCTTTATCACGCTCAAACCAAAACGGGAGAGCCCGCCATCGGTTCGTTCAGCACAACCGTCACCAACCAAATTCTTCTGGTTATATGCCATAATCATGGAGCGCACGCCTAGGCGGTAAAACACTTCCAGCATTTCCAGATTGCCACCCAAGCAATTGGTACCCTGTATCATGAAGAATATAGGCGTTTTACCAGCTTTATACAGGCTATCTATCTCGTCCACCGTGTAAGCCATTGCATATTGATCAGGATTTTTAGCGCAGAAAGCATATATTTGCCCAATCAATTGCAAAGCCGTTTCTGGTCCTAGTTGATCTGCCGCCGGAGAAAAACAGATTACATTAATGCCTGATTCCCGATACATGGGCAAGGTAATACCGTCATTTGCATAGGTGAAAAGTGTAACGCCAGCACGATCCCAAATGACCGGGCCTTTGGTGTCATGGATCATTGGCACAAGCATATCCCATACTTGGGTTTTTGCATAAATTCTCTTTGCTTCATCACTAATGACAAAACCCTCTGTTAACATATTTTTACCTCCAATTTTAATGATTTTTTATCATACAGACTCTTATTTAACAAAACATACCATGAAGGTAAGCATAGCATTCGTCAATATTCCCTTGCCATTTTTCTCGGGTTAAGCAAAAACTCATCATCTTTGCCTCATCAGTCTATTGTACAGGCAAAATCTTAGCATATAGGAAAGCCCAGGAATGGGGTTGTATCACCGTATAGGACCAGTAACCTATCACTATGCCGTCGAAAGGCGCAATTACCTCACCTACAGTTTCACCAAAAAAATTCTCAATTATGGAAAGTACTTCACCTTTTACTGCTTTTTCCAGCGGCTTTTTCAATGGAATATGGATACCACCCGCTTCATTGTATAAATAGTAGGTATCCACGTGTATTTTATCGCGCCTTGTTTCAAAGCTACCTTCCAGCATACCAATTACTTTCATTACATTTAGGATGCCGGTGTAAGCCAAATCAATATTCTTCTGCCGGTCGGCATGCCGGATGCATTGTCCGCCCAGTTCAGGGGTAATAACCGGAATACCTATCTTGGCGGCTTCTGCGTCCGCAACCCCGGCAAATTGATCCATTTGCAATTTCCATTGCACCTGTAGATCAAAGGCATCCGCCATCTTCATAGACATCTTCCCCACATCATTACTGGGCTCCATGTAAATTACTACTGGTTCGAGGTATAGGTTATTTCCTCCGCCATGCATAGTAATATAATAATCAGCTTTTTTAATGACCATATCCATATAGATTTTAGCGATGTATGAAGATAGAAAGGAATCGTCGCTCCCCGGGAATACCCGGTTTAAATCTGCATGTGACATGTCATAAGGTGATTCTCTCCGACCACTGTTGGCCGCATCTAAATTCACTGCTGGCACACCGATAAAAGTTCCTTTTAATGTGCTACAATCCAACTCCTTTGCTACTTTAATTACTGCTTCCGCGCCTTCATATTCATCCCCGTGTGTACAAGCATCGGCTAGAATAACTGGTCCTTCCTCGTTGCCACAGATGACCATGACGGGTATGCGAACATAGCTGCCATCAGGTTTCATCGAAATATTTATATAGCCTTTTCGCTTAATGCCTCTTTGTTTTATGATCGAGTCAAGATTAAATTCTAAACAGTTTTCCATTTCACGCCTCCTTAGATATCGTCAAACTTTTCTGGCAAGTCTTTGCGACAAAAGTCACAGAGACTTGCCAGCTGATCCATCATTTCCAACTATAGTCTTCAAGCTTGTCATAACGTGCTAAGTTCTCGTTTATAGTCAGAGAATTGGTAAAGGCACGGGTATTCTCCGCATAAAACAATGGGACAGCCGGAACATCTTCATTATATATCTTCAGCGCTTCGGTATAAAGGCTTTTTCTGGTTGCGATATCAGTTTCCGCTGCCGCCTTGATCAAGATATCATCCATCGCTGGATTGGAATATCGTGAAATATTAATGCCTGCACTGGAAAGTAAGTTCCTATTCATAGCTTCGCTCATATCTCGAGTGGCATAAAACCAACGCAGATGAGAAATATCAAAATTCCCATCACCAGTATACCAGACATGTTCATCCCAGATCGTCCAATCCACAGTTTTCTGACTTACAGTAAATCCCATTTTACTTAAATCATCCGCAACGGAAACGCCAATTTTATCAAAGGGGTCATGGGACATAGAAATTATCTCTATATTCGCGCCCTCCATACCAGCTTCCTTAATTAAAGCCTTTGCCTTTTCCAGGTCATATTTATACCAATCAGGGTTGCCGGGATTTGCTACGGTCAAAGGGCCTCCTAAGGAATCCGTAACAATGCCATGACCTTCAAGCGCCACTTGCATAACTTTAGCGCGGTCAACACCATAGGCAATAGCCTTGCGCATCCGCACATCAGCAAAAGGGCCGTGTTCGCAATTAAACACTAAGAAATACGAATTATATGAGGGAAATTGAATCATAGTCAAATTAGTATCTTGGGAAATCGTACCATAGAAAGAAAATGGAACATCATACATATATAGGTCTATAGCGCCACTTTGCAGCGCCATCATAGCACTACTGCTATCGGTGAAAATAGAAACATGGACTTTATTAATGGGCGCAACGCCCCTAAAGTAATTCGGGTTTGCTACTAAGTCGATAGATTCGCCAAAAATGATCTTCTCGCATATATATGGCCCAGTACCAATGGCTGATTCAGCTGTTTTTCCGAAATCTGAGCCATATTTTTCTACTACTGCTTGACTTACGATGCTGCAATAGGTGTTAGTTAGTTTTTCTAAAAAGGCTGCATCGGGGGCATTCATTTTGATCACAACAGTGTTATTATCTGCCACAGTGCAGATTTCCATGTTGGCAAAAGCAGATTTAGTGACTTCAGCGTTTGCCGAGCGATCGATAGAGAATTTTACATCGGAGGCTTTCAAGTCATCTCCATTGGTAAATTTGACTTCTTTGGCTAAATGGAATGTATAGGTCAAACCATCATCTGAAACCTCATAGGATTCTGCAAGTTGGCCAATGATGTTGCCGCTATCGTCCATTCTCAGCAAATAATCATAGACCCAGCCTCTGGCTTTTATATCTGGAGTAAACGTATTGGCTATAGGATCCAAGCTGGACGGCGTATCCCCTAAACCAACATTCAGAACCCTGCCTATATTGACATTGTTATCGGCAGGGTTTCCCGCTTGCTGATTGCCTCCACAGGCATTAACCATCACCAAAGCAGATAACAGTAATAAAAAAATACTTTTTTTCATGGTTTCTCCACTCCTTCTCTTTATTAAATTTTAACAGCTATAAATTTTAAGTGCAGTTATTTATAGAGAACACAAGAGACAAAATGGTCTGGTTCCACCTCCTTCAGGCTAATCGATCCTGCCAGACAATCCTGCTGGCAATATTCGCATCTAGCTGCAAAGCGACAGCCTTGCTTAGGGTTTACCGGGTTAGTGACCTCCCCGTATATGATTTTTTGGTCATGTTTAATACCTAATTTAGCTTTCGGTATCGCAGCCAGCAACGCTTGGGTATATGGGTGAAGAGGGTTTTTAAACAATTCCCGGGAAGAGGCGTGTTCCACGCATTGCCCCAAATACATAACAACGATCTCATCAGAAATATGCTTTACAACTGAAAGATTATGGGTAATAAACATATAAGTGAAACCCATCTGATCCTGAAGATCCATCAATAAATTCAGAACCTGGGCCTGTATGGAAACATCCAGTGCGGAAACAGGTTCGTCGCAAACTATAAACTTCGGGTTTAACGCTAGTGCACGTGCTATGCCCACACGTTGCCGCCTGCCACCATCCATTTCGTGTGGATAAGCGTTGATAAAACGCTCGGCTAGGCCAACTGTTTCCATCAATTCAATAATTCGGTTCTCCATTTCGCCCTTATGATCAAATACTCTATTGACAACCAGAGGCTCGGAGATCAATTCGAAAACAGAGAGTCGGGGATCTAAACTTGAATAGGGATCCTGAAAAATAATTTGCATATCCTTTTTTAATCCACGAGGATTTTCCTTCATTATATTGCGGCCTTCGAAATATATCTCGCCGGAGGTTGCTTCCAATAACCTTAGAATTACTCTACCTAAAGTAGATTTGCCACAACCAGACTCTCCAACCACGCCTAAGGTTTTTCCTTTCTGTATTTCTATATCCACGCCATCCACGGCATGCAGTAACCCTTTATGAACCTTAAAATATTTCTTTAGGTTAATAGTTTTAAGAAGTATTTCCATATCTATTTCTCCCTTGAATATAGATGACAAGAAATCATGTGATCTCCCTCATGCCATTGGGGAGGTAAGGTAGTCTTACATATTTCCATACAGAGTTTACAGCGCGGGTGGAACTTGCATCCACATGGTAAAGCTGTGGGATCGGGCATTAGCCCCTCGATTGGGTTCAAACGGTCTGCTTCTATATCTAAGTCGGGTATGGAACCAAATAATCCTGTTGTATATGGATGGTGCTGATCACTCTCAAAAATATCTTCTGCTAAACCGAATTCGATGATTTCACCCGCATACATAATTGCCACCTTATCGCAAGTTTGCGCTACCACGCCCAAATCATGGGTTATCATAATCATCGAAGTCTGCAGTTTTTCCTTTAAATCATACATCATTGCTAAAACCTGTGCCTGAATGGTCACATCCAAAGCCGTTGTCGGCTCGTCGGCTATCAGCAACTGAGGTTGACAAGCCAGGGCAATCGATATCACCACCCTTTGCTTCATCCCTCCTGAAAATTGATGAGGATAATCTTTTCTACGCCTAGCCGGTATGCCTACCAGTTCTAATAGTTCATCCACCCGCTTATAAAGCTCATCTCTTGGCTTTCCCTCATAATTGTGGATCAATAATGATTCATAAATTTGATCCCCCACTGTAATAGTAGGATTAAGTGAGGTCATTGGGTCTTGAAAAATCATGGAAATATGTGCACCACGAATTCCACGCATTTCTCTTTTTGATTTTTTCAGCAAGTCTTCTCCCTTAAAAAGAATCTCACCCTGGGTGATGTGGCCGGTTTTTTCCGGTAAAAGCCGTAGGATCGCTAAAGCCGTGGTTGTTTTTCCGGCGCCCGTTTCTCCCACTAGGCCAATAGTTTCTCTGGCGCCAATTTCTAAATTGATGGCATTAACAGCATACACATGCGCCTCATCAGTATGGTAAACAACAGATAAATCTTTAATCTCCAAAAGTTTTTCTAACATAAACTTACCTCTAATCCTTGAGTTTTGGGTCGAGAGCATCCCTAAGACCGTCACCTAATAAGTTCAAAGATAACGCTACCAATACTATGGACATTCCTGGGGCAATGATCATATGTGGCGCACTCAGCATATAGCTTTTTCCCTCAGCCAACATAGCGCCCCATTCAGGCGCAGGTGGTTGTATTCCCAATCCCAGATAGCTAAAAGCCGTGGAAAAAATGATCATCGTACCCACTTGCATGGTAGCCTGGACGATGATGGGTCCAACAGCATTTGGCGCTACATGCTTTAATATGATAAAAATATCGCTGGCGCCGCATGCTCGCCCGGCTTCGATAAAATCATTGCCAACAATCGTAAGGATAGCGGAACGGATAATCCTCACATAATTCGGTATGGCTGTTATCGTAATCGCGATCAGAACATTAATAAGACCCGGGCCCAGCGCGGCTACTATGGACAAGCCCATCAGCATAAAAGGGATGCAAAATATGGTATCCGATATACGCATGATTACCATATCCACCTTGCCGCCGTAATAACCAGCCAATGATGCCAAAGTGCCGCCAATTATCATACCGACAAAGACTGCGGCAATCCCCATCAGCAGGGAGTTCCGAGAACCATGTATGACCCTCGCAAAAATATCACGTCCATATTGATCCATCCCTAGCAAATGCTCCACAGATGGCGGCGCAAATTGTTCCCACACATTTTGTTCCAAAGCTATGCGGTAAGGGACGATCAAATCCGCGAAAATAATCATAGCGACGAACAGAGCAAAAACGCATAAGCCGACCATAGATAGCTTGTTTTTTTTCATACGGCGCCATATTTCTTTGAACCGGCTCTTTCTCTTATATTTCCTTGCCGGCGCTACTACAGCTTTACTCATAAAAAGTGATCCTTTCTAACTGTTTTGATAACGTGCTTTGATACGAGGATCAATATAGGCATAAAGAATATCCACAGCTAGCATAATCATCATAAAGAAAAAGGCGAGAAAAACAGCACAGCCGGTCACTTGGGGAGTATCCTTTAAACGGATGGCTTGCAGGAGTAAACTGCCTACACCGTTTAGGGAAAAGACAGATTCTACCACCACGGCGCCGCCCAGTAAACTTCCAAATTCAATGCCGATAACCGTGATTACCGGTAAAAGGGCATTCTTTAAAGCGTGCTTAAAAATAATCTTACCTTCGGTTTGCCCTTTAGCCCTGGCGGTACGGATATAGTCCTGCCGTATCGTTTCCAGCATGGTGGTTCTGGTCAAACGCAAGATAGCGGCAGTGCTGCCCACGCATACGGTTATTGACGGCAGTATGAAGTGAACCCATGTATTGCTACCCATACTTGGCAATAGCCCTAGCTTCAGAGAAAATAGCAATATCATCATTAAACCCAGCCAGAAATATGGGACAGATGCCAAAAGCATTGCTAGGGCTGTGCCAAAAAAGTCTAAAATACTATATTGTTTTACCGCAGCCAATATGCCCAGCAGCAAACCAACGGCAATAGCTATGCACATGCTACCAAACGCCAGCTTCAGTGTGATAGGAAATCTGTGGATGATTTCTAAAAATACCGATTGCCCAGAACGATATGAAACACCCATATCACCTTGTAATAAGTGAACCATATAATTGGCGTATCTAACAAAAAATGGTTTATCTAAGCCCATTTGATGGGCCAGTTCCTTCATAGCTTCAGGCGTGGCTTCCTGGCCAAGAATCATTCTCGTAACATCTCCAGGCGTATAACTCATAATGGTAAAGATAATAAAAGTAATAGCCACTAAAGTGGGGATACAAATCAGGATTCGTTTAAGAATATACCTACTCATTATTATCTCCTTATATTAGCGGTTGTTTTGTTTAATCTTAGTATAAACACACCCATTATGTCTATGTCAATACAAATTTCCAGCCTGCCCTTTTATCCCTGAGAATAAAAAAAGAACCACAATTTTATTATTATGCGCTCATATTTTCAGTACAAAGCTCGACATAATGGGTAACTTTTGCGGCAATATTCAGTATTATTTCAATTAATCATCATCAACAAAAGGTATGCTGATTTGTGTTACCCATAAACTTTCATCCTTAACAGTTAATGGATTTACCAGCCAATCTTCTATAGATAAATCTTTAAGTTTATAGCCACGAGCTTTAGCAAAATGGAGCATGTCTAAATATGTTTGCACCAGCTTATCCCCAAATTTACCAATATGGTAGGTAGATATTCCCTTAAAGCCTTTAATCTCTTTATAGTAAGGGCAAGGTTTTTTGATTTCCTTTACTGGCAGGCAAACTTCTGTTTTGAAGTTACCACTATGCTTTGTACAAGCGTTACTGTCAAAATGACCATGATACAGATTGACCAATGGGCCAGAGATAATGGCGTCATAGTCCTGAGCAATACTATAGAGATGGCATAACATCTCCACATATTTTTTATTGGAATCTAGAAAAGGGCTATCAAAACTTATAGCTATCACATTACGGTCAGGGTATTGAAAGATATCATAGTTATCGCCACTTTGCCAATGCTCCTTGGCAATATGCTGTTTTATCAGCGCGATACCCTCGCAAAGCCTAGTATATTTTTCTGAATATGCTTCATAACGAGCAAAACTCATAAAAAAATCTTCTTTTGCCCTGAGCATTTGATTTTTTGTAAATTCCTGTATTTCCAGTAAATTACTATTGGAGAATATCGATCCTATTTTCTGAATGGGCACTCCCATTTTTTTAAATTCATTTGCCGCCAAAATCTCATTAATATTTTGCCAAGAATAACTACGATAATTATTGTCTTTATTTCGAGAAACTTCTGTTAACAACCCACGGCTCTCATAATAAAGCAACTGTTTACGCGTTATATTACACATTTTACATATTTCATTGACACTATATTTTTTTTCGGTCATGCTCAATTCCTCCCATGCTGGAAAAATGCAGCGAATAAAGTTTGAATCAAATTCACGGGTGATTGACTTCTATATTAAAAAAGATTGACGAAATATTCAATTCAGTGTATCCTATTTTCTAAGAATATTTTCCACACCTATGTTATTAGCAAAGCGACAGCATATCCCTATTTTGCCAAAAACTTATTTAGGGCACCTCTAGAAACCAGAATAAACACTAACAAAATGATCAAAATGAGACTAATTACCTAAATATCCCCGTCATTGCGGAC
>WRKD01000145.1 GCA_009778255.1 Bacillota bacterium | reverse complement strand
ATTCATCGTCAGCGAAGGCGCTTATTGAAAAAATCAATACAAAGGCAAAAACAAGAGCAAAAACGCTTAATAGTTTTTTGTTCATAATAGCATTAACCTCCTTCAAGTTGTTGTTTTGTGTAGGGTGCTTAGTCCTATAAAGCCTGTTCACCTCCATGTTTTTTTACAATAAAGTGGGCGAGGAATAGATAGTATACAGTAAAACGATTTTACCAAATAATACTATACAATTTTATTATATTAAATTATTATATATTAGTCAATAGTTATTTATATTATTTCTTTATTTAATTCCATTATTCTGTGACTATTTGTATTTTTTATTATATAGTCACATTTTGGTTACATTAATAAAAAAAAGAGTTGCCACATATAAAATGTAGCAACCCTTTTTTACTCAGCAGATTATTATTCGATAACCTCAATTACTTCTATCTCGGCTTCTGTTTCTAGCATCTCTATAACGTTTTCTTCTGCTACAAAAGCTGGGGTTATTTCCAGTATAGGAGCTTTATTGAACGGTATTCTGATATAGGAGCCTGCGCCCAGCCTTACATCGAACCCGCAGGCGCTTTCAGCGGTGATGCTTGGGCTAGCCATCACATCGGTACCATAAACCATGAGGCCTATGCGCATACCAGGTTCAAAAATATAGTTATAGGGGTTTAATTCCACAACGTAGTCGTAATACTGCCCGGGTACTAGTTTGGTGGTTTGGAAATAATAGTTGGGCGTATAGTTCTGTTCAGGGACTTCGAACCAGGCTTTCCCATCATAGCTTGGATTTTGTACGTCGGTATGCCCCCAGGTGACATATTTAAAATTGCTGGCAGCGCCGGAAGCTACCGGGTTAGTATAACGGGTGGCAGTAGCTGCGGCAGCACCGTTTTCCGCCGGGAATACGGTAACATTGCTTGATACAGCTGTACTGACACTTTCAATACGTACTGCTACGCGCTGTTTTCTGCCTATCTCTACTAAGGCCACGGTAAGATTACCCATACCTTTGGTCGGCGCCATTTGCAAATGTACCACAACAGTACCGGAAAGCTGTACGCTTTCGCTGAGAGGCTCACTAATATACATTAGGCGGCCTTCGACCGGCCTATCTACAGCGTCGATAAGGGTAAGGTCTGTTCCATAATCGGCGGTGTTGCGATTAACGCCTATAACACGGTCGTCGCAATAGTTAATTTGGGCGGTAGAAGGAGTATAATTGCCTTGGCTATTGCTGAAAGTAAAGGTGGTGCTTGGTCTGGCGGGAGCGCCCACATGTTGGGGGGCATTGATTTGTCCCTCCATATTCATATCTTCAAAATGCTGCAGCGTACTGGCCGGCTGAGTATAAGAAAGACGGCCGGCTTTGCCTTGCGGGCCGGGAACCAGATATATTTTTTCGTAATGCGTACCCGGTATGATGGTGCCTCGTTCTTCTACCGCAGTATCATAATCGAAGCCTTCCATAGCGCCGGTAATGCTATTGGCGATATTGATATCATACATCAAATCGTCCACATGATTATTAAGGTGTAGTAGATAATGATCCAAGAACATCAAATACCATTTTTGCATGCCACGCTCCACACCGTCTTTGCCGGGAACTAAACGGCCGGTTTGGGCGGCATGCTTAGTAAGGGCGGATACTATTTTATGTGTGCCGAAAGCTTCAGGAGCATTGCCCGGGAAGCGGTCGCGCATGGCTTGCAGCATCATATAAGCATGGCGCGGCATAACATTCCAATCCTGTTGGCCGTTGGTTTGCAAAATACCAAGGTCGGCAGGCATTTTACCGTAGCCGCGGGTCAGGTTACGGGCATCCCATTCTACATTATAATCTGCACTCACCCGGTCTTGCCCTGCCATCATATATCTTTGGGTCATGACATATGCTTGCTGAGCCACTAAGGGGAAGTTGGGGCCGTTCGGAGGAATAATATTCGAGTTGCTGCTGGCGCTTAAGTCGGCGTCGACACGGCTGAAATTATAAGAAGAATGTAGGTTCATATCTTCGCCGCCATAGCCTTCGGGCCCATGCAGTGCGCCGCCGGAGCGATAGTACTCATACCAGCTGGTAACATTGGCTTCCGGCATAATGGCCTTGAGCCCGGTAATATTAGACATTGCGGCTACCGTGGGCGTGGTACCGGGGTAAGAACCTCCGTCCATTGCCACCAAACCGCTGGCCCAATCTGCTTTTACTTCTACATCTCCCCACTGTGTGGTATAAGCCGTAGCTTCGCCGTTAAACCATTTACAGGCAGCCGCGACAGATATCCATTCTTCTACGTGCAGGGTGTTGGTAATACCATGGCTGTCTCGGTTGCCCAATAATTGCCCAAATACCATGGCATAGCCGCGTACATAAAGATGGTTCCAGCGGGCAGGAATAGCGCTGGCGCTGGGGGTGGGCGAACCACTGGCCCAAGTGATACTAAAGGCTGTGCCAAGGGCGCTGGGAATAGTAGCTGCGGGAACTTGGCCGGGGTTTACGCCGGTATACCAGCTATCTACCGTAAAAGCTCCTTTGTTTTGCCACCAAATGGGGTCCCAAGCTTCTGTGCCTTTATATTTTATATCGTTGTAAGTTAAGTTTGTGGTATCGGGATTAACAGTTAAGTTAACGGCGGAATTATCTTTATACTGGAAAGATTCCGCCATACCTTGTAAAAGATCGTCTTCGCTGTTGATATAATTTGACATACGGCTGTAGCCTCTGGTACCGGAGTGATAAGGAGAAAATTCCATTACCACAGGGCACTTGAAGCCTTCTTTGGTAATTGGGCGGCGTATCCACAAAGAGACGCGGTCGCGTATGCCGTCTCGGTCGGTATCGCAAGGGACTTCTACCCATACTCTTTCGGTAATAAAATCGGAAGTATAGCTGAATATTGGCATGGTAGTTGGTAAACCCTGATCATCAACGCCTACCCATTCGGGATAAAGCGCCAGATTATTATAAAAGCTTCTGGTGAAATCATTTTCATAAATAATAAGCGGCAATTCTTCTCCCGGGGCTATACGCGCTCCTATAAACCCTGCCGGCGGATTGATATTAATTGAGGCAAAAGTACAGGCAGTAGTGGTTTTATCCTCGCTGAAATTGCCCAGCAGCTTAAATTTTAAAGTTACTATCTTCACATCAGGATCGCAGGGTTCGCCAAAGACCATATTCAAAGAAGGCACGCTGCGTACGGAGATCTTGCCGTCGGCTAGGGGGCTTACCGCCGCCACTATACCCTTTAAGTCTGCATACCCTTCATATTTTAATAAATTGGTATCATAAGCGATTTCTGTGGATAATTGAGTGTAATTAAGGTCGCCCGCAAGCATTACATCTAACGAAACTGTTTCTCCTACGCTTAAACCGGCTTGATCTGGTAGTAAATATACATGGTAATTATAGGTGGGCGGCAATATTTCGAAACGAACAAATCCGCGCACTCGCGCAGAGCTGGATGTTCCTGTGCCGTTAACCCCTTGTAACTGTTGTCCGGCATTATAGGTAAAACCGTATCTATCTGTTTCGGTTTTGGCATAGTACTTGGCCCCGCTGGGCAGGTCGGCTTCGGCCCAATATGCTCCCGGTTCGCTGGGAAGCCCCGGTAATTGCGCACCCACCCGATAATTGTTATCTTTGTAATATCTGTAAGTGAAGGTGTCTGCCGCTACGGTATTCACGCGAAGTTCATGGCCAAAAGAATAGGCTTTGAAAGTAGCCGCTACATTAAAAGGCTGTTTATTTAACGGGTTGGTTATATCATATATTTGGCCGTCGATTATTTTATAGGTTTTTACGGCCGCATCGCTTACTATAACCGGCCTGGGCAGGTTCAAGTTGCCGCTGCCGTACATTTCATGGCTGTAGCAGCTTTCAACCAGTCTTTCATATGTTTCCTGGAAGGTTTTATTGGGAGTAAACCCGTCGCCTTCCATCCATCTATATGTATCAAGAAGATCCAAATCACGGTTAGAGCGCACATGTGCAAACTGAGTAACCACACTTTCGATCAGCCGTTTATAACCGGGGTCGGCTATGGTAGAAAGATGTACGCCGCGGTTGGCTTCGGGGTGACGCCAGTTATAGTTGGCTTGTACATCCTTTTCATTTATAAGTACTACTGTTGTGCCCCACTGATTATAGGTTTTTAAATTTGTATCTCTCCGCCACACATCTTGGAATAAAATGACATCCATCGTATCTTCCCGATAAGTTCCTAAAGAACCGTCTGCATTTAGCTTAAAGCCATAATATGTATCCTTTTGCAAGCCGTTTTCCTTGCTTAAACCAGAATCGGCAGACATGGTATTTTCAATAAAAAAGCTAAAACGCTCGGTCATACGCTTCACGGGATCTGTATCCAAAAATTTGGTAATAAAATCTTCAGCCACAGCCTCGAATTCATCTTGTTCAGCTTCGGTAAAGCCTTCTCCTACGATGGTTATGGCGCGGAAATCATTGCTGCCAAGCTCATGCGAATAGGTTCCGCCGGCTATATTATAATGATTAGCGGCGCGATAAGGGGTGGAAATATCGAAGGAGAAATAGTTGGTAACATCATAATTGGCCAGCGCAGGGGGGGCACTAGCATTGGCTTTGGAATGTATTTCCAATACATATTGGCCCACTGAAGAAGGACCATTAATAGTTACGCCATAGTTTACCGGGCCGCTAAGCAGAGTTCCTGAGCTGCCGTCAAAGTTTCTCACATGCCAAGAATAAGTAATATCGAACTGGCTAATTGATGTCGCGCCCACGCGTGTGGGGTCTATAACCAGTTCCGGCAGCATAACCGGAGTATCTTTAATCCAAGGGCGGCTTAATGTATCCATTTTATCTGAAGAATTCCAGGGCTCGTCATATTTGCCTACTTTGGAAATAACGGTTTGCGGTTTAACTTCAAACTCATTGTCCAGGCTGGCAAGGTTTAGAGAACGCGGCGTTCCGTTATAAGTACCTGTAAAGTTCGCTTCCACCGAATATACTCCGGCTGCTAATGTCATTGCAGTATTGGCCGGGATATCGGTGTACTGAGGCAGAGGAACGCCGTCTTTGAATACCGTCATTTTAAATGTGCCCAGCACACCATTTTTTGCATTTGTAGCATCTATTTCTTCACCATATACCATAACGCAACGGCCGCCTACTCCGGCAACCGGTAAGCGTAAAATGAAGTTTTTATTATTCAGCGCCACTGGAGCACTATCATAAAACTGGTCATTGTATGGTTGAAAATGCAATACCGGTGTATTCGATGTTCTGCAAATACGATCTCTCCATTGTTCCTTGCATATTTCGCAGAAGCCGAATTCTTCTTCGCCGGTAGCGTCTAAGACAAAGTTGGCGCCAACATAACGCATTTTACAATCCGGAATAGCGCGAAACAAATTGATGAAATCTGCATCTGTAGAAAGGCCTTCCAGCCAGGGGTCGAAGGTGGTGCCATTTTTGCCAAGCAAACGGTACCAGGGGTTCCAAGCCTGCCAAGCGGGGTCGTTGATCCAGTTTCTGTGCACGACGGTCATTTGATTTTGGTAATTTCCCCGTGGGCCTGTAAGCTGGCTTGTTCCCGAATAAAGATAATGATCCGGTAAACCTCCGGCGGCATGGCCTATCTCGTGGGTAGTAACATCAACAAAAGACCAGCTAAGTCCGGCACAAGATGTAGAACCCCCCGAGCCCCCATATATGCTGGTATTGAATAAAACGGTTTTATTGCTGTTGGTATTGCTGGGAAAATATGCATTGGCCATATTAGTAGCTCTGGTACTGGAATAGCCTCCTAAACGGGCCATGCCGGAACTCCAAAGTAAGCCGCTGAAATATGTTCCTTTGGGGTCGTCGGGCATATTGCGCCCGTCTGGGCTATCGGAGCGGGTAACGCCGCTGTTATTCGAAACTACATCGATGCGGTATATTTTTACATTATCCGCAAATTCATTAAAGGGCTTGTATTTTACAAAATTTCTGGCAAAATACTGACAATAATAGCGCCATTTAGCTTGATCTGCCTGCGAGGAAGTAAAACCGTCGGCCAACAGCACTATAACAAGGGCTTGAGCATCCGGGGTATTTTTAGCGGCCGGCGTGATCAAGGAATAAGGAAATTCCCTGGTTCCACCGTTATTGCCACTGCCATAGCTTCCACCCGGCGCCGGCATGACTTCCGGCGCAGTGGTCAAACCCATGGCGCGCCATTCCTGCTCGAACATTGCTTCCCAGTCTTCATTGGCGGCGAGAGCTGTTGGCGCAATAAGCAGAATCAAACCTAAAACCAAGAGGATCAATAATGAGCTAAACAGCGTATTCCCGTTTTTTCTTAACATAGTAATACATACCTCCTTATAAATAGTCATTTAATAAATTCATCTAACAAAAAACTATCAATATCCCTCCTTTCTCCACAGTGTTTGCATTTCAAATAATAGTATTTAGAAGTAAGATGATTATACCATATTGCGGGCTTTTCCTGCAACCAAATAAATTATGGGATACTCCGCAACTCAAGTAACAATAGACGATTTATAGTATTTCGGGCTGCCCAATAGAAAAGCATAACTGCCAATTTCCGCCACAGTCTTGCGTATGGTGTAAAGGGAAGCATTCAGCTCTTTCAATTCACGGGTTTTGCTCCACTCAAGAAGATATCCAAAGCTGTTATCAGCGGTTTCTATGCCGAAGTATTGGCAAACAGAGTAAGCAACCGATTCTGCGATCAATTCTTCGGTGCGCCGGTCTCTTGGCGCGGCGCGGCCATCGGCCTCAACCATAAAACCCCATATTGGTCATCCGGCATAGCCTCAAAGACAATAGGCAGCAATGATACAAAACATAATGCCTCCATAAACGCGATGTACTATTTCACGTCACCTGCAAGGTCTTGTACCAACGTCGGTAAAGGCTTCCCGTCCGTCTGGCTTGCATCAAACACAGACGTAACCTTAAACCGCGCAAGCTGACGCTCGGTATATTCCATGACTGGCAACCCATCATCACCGATGATTGGTTTATTGTTATTTATCATATGTGTTTTAATCCTCCTGAATAAAAAAATTGCCCCCAAACCGTTGATTGAACGATTCGGGGGCATTGGTGTTTTTAAAGCCACTGTCCTATATGTTGATATTTACAGTCCGATAAGCCGTGAAGCTCGCTTGCATATATGTTTCTCAATGGCGGAAAGATGTTCTTCCGGTAGATTTATTTTAGGATGCCGCGTAAATGAGAAGTTCAGCATTTTCCGCAGCTTTTCAGCCTGACGCGCTGTGATAAACGCCCCGCAGATACCCTCAAAAGTCGTTCCTCCGTAAACAGGTGAGCGCGTTTTAGCATATTCGTCTAGGTTTTTGTAATCATCCGGCATAGCGAGGTTAAACAGCGATATGCCGTTATCGAATATCGGTGCGGGCGCGATTATCTCGCCGGAATGATTATCGCGAAGCAAGCCGAAGTTGCCAAAATGCCTGTCCTCGTTATAGGTTAGTGCATCAAATACAAGCATATCACGCATAGCGTCAGAATACTTGCCGCCAAGCCCGTCGTAATACTCAGCCACAGCGCCGAGACCGCTGGATTGCACTATTCTGCCTATCGGTATGAAAGCGGTATCAATATCTGTAAACAATTTGCATTTAGAGGCAAGTATACCCTTCCAGTTTTCCAAATCATAACGCACCGCGTTAATATCCATAGCTTCTGCTATCTGGCTTGCGTAGAATTCGCTGTACGGTTCCTTGCCGGTATTGGCAAAACCACTCGTGCCGCCTTTGTAAAGGAAAATACCTTCACCGTCGATAAAACGCCATGCCTTTGGAAGCATACCGTCGGTGGTAAGCTCCGGCGATGTGGAGAACGCCGCGTCGCTTTGCGTCACACCTGTGTAAGCAACGAGCGATAATATCTCGGAAAAACGGTTTTCATAGAGGTTGTAATCCGCGAACCTGCCATCAAAACCCTCCGGCACCACCCAATAGCTGTCATTCAGTGATAAACCCTTACACACATCGATAATACCTTTGGTATCACCCATTGCCAGCCCGAACGCACGGAGTATTTCCTCTACAAATGTCCTGTTCTTTGGTATCACCCTTCGTTCAAGCCATTTAAGTACGCCGTTGTTGGTGAGTTCCAGATCAAGCGGAAACAAATTTTTTTGTTCGCTAATTTGTATGGTATCAACTGAAAAACCAATCGCTATATCGCTCGTCAAACCAAAAGAGAGAAGTGCCGTGTCGAAAAGCCTAAGCTCATAACTGCTGTTCATGGACAAACGCCTCCCTTAAAACCACTGATATCATTATGCCATTCTTCTACGAAGAATACAAGAGATTTCGATTATTAATCGTTCTCATCATTCTTGAAATACAGTATCATCATCTCCATTATCTTCCGGCTCATCCTCAAAACCATACTCGTCATCATCGCTGTCAGTAGCATTATCCACCACCGTACCGGTACCGGACGATGTGAACGGATGGGGTTCGCTTACTTCCGGTATAGCTGATTCGGATTCCATCAGTTGTATATTTTCTTCTGGTCATCTTCCATATCAAGTTCAGCGCCAACAGATTCAGAAGCATTTATATCGTATAATGCCGTTAATTCTGTATTATCAGGAATTTCGTCATCCAAAGCGTAGGCTGGTGAACAAAAAAGGCTCATACAGGCTAGCATGAGCGTTGGCAAAAATAATGTTATCGATATGGTTAGCTTGGACTTAGCAATATGCATTTGCAAAAAACCTCGTAGGCAACTACCCAATGTTCAGTGCTGCTACCAGTACCAGTCATTTTGACAAATTCATAGTAGCCATTGATTACTTGACTTGCGATTACAGGTAGACTGAATATACCCTGTTTTTTTGTGAAACCGTAGTCCCAAACGAGTAAACGAGTACCTTGCCGCTTGACGAATCGAAATGGCCAGCTGTAATGCCTTTAGCAATTGTACCGCTACCTCCTTTAACATTCATTGTGTGCTATTATCTATAAAAATAGCAACAATAAATTGAAAACCCTACAAGACTTTGCAGGAATCCCAGAATACACGTAGAATAGTAGAATGCTAATAGCACTATTTTATATTCTTGCATTGTTATAAATACTCAAAATTTGGAGGGAATTGAGGATGAAAAAAATCATTTCCCCAGCACGAAGATTTTTGTTGCCGTTATTTGTATTAGTTGTAATTTTGCTATTTCAATCACCATCGAACGCATTTGCTTTTGGTCTTCAATTCAGTACAATTCTAAGTAACGAATCAAGTATTGAGTGTCCGTTTGAATTTATTGTTGGGCACCTCTAGAAACCAGAATAAACACTAACAAAATGATCAAAATGAGACTAATTACCTAAATATCCCCGTCATTGCGGACTTGAT
>WRKD01000144.1 GCA_009778255.1 Bacillota bacterium | reverse complement strand
CACTATGGCCGTATGTGCCCTATTGAAACGCCGGAAGGGCCTAATATCGGCTTGATAGGTTCGCTTTCCACATATGCGCGCATTAATGAATTTGGCTTTATTGAAACGCCTTACCGAAGGGTGGAAAACCGGCGCGTAAAAGAGCAGATCGATTATCTTTCCGCAGATGAAGAAGATAAATATGTGGTGGCTCAAGCCAATGAGCCGCTGGATGAAAACGGTTATTTTATTCATGATCGTTTAAATGTGCGCGATGGAGATTTAATAGCTGTGCGATCGGCATCGCAGGCCCAGTATATGGATGTTAGCCCCAAGCAATTGGTTTCTGTAGCCACAGCATTGATCCCATTTTTAGAACATGACGACGCTAACCGCGCTTTAATGGGCGCCAATATGCAGCGTCAAGCGGTGCCGCTCTTGGTAACAGAAGCGCCCTATATCGGCACGGGCATGGAATACAAAGCAGCCATCGATTCTTTTGTTGGCGAAATAGCCAATTGCAACGGTGTGGTGGAACGTGTTTGTGGTGACGAGCTGGTTATCAGAGGTGAAGACGGACAATTGGAAAAGCATCGCCTGCTCAAATTTCAGCGTTCTAATCAGGGTACTTGTATCAATCAAAAACCTATTGTCATAAAAGGCCAGCAGGTTAAGAAGAATCAACCAATAGCCGACGGGCCTTCTACCGATTTGGGTGAGCTGGCGCTGGGCCGGAATGTATTGATCGCTTTTATGACCTGGGAAGGATACAATTATGAAGACGCCATACTTTTATCTGAAAAATTGGTGAAAGACGACTTTTTTACCTCTATACATATTGAGGAATATGAATGTGACGCCCGCGATACCAAACTTGGTGCGGAGGAGATTACCCGTGATATTCCCAATGTGGGAGAAGATATTTTAAAAGATTTGGATGAGTTGGGCGTGATCCGCATTGGGGCGGAGGTGCAGCCCGGCGATATATTGGTAGGTAAAGTTACGCCTAAGGGAGAAACAGAACTAACTGCGGAAGAACGTCTTTTACGCGCTATTTTTGGTGAGAAAGCGCGTGAGGTGCGCGATACTTCACTAAGGGTGCCTCATGGTGAAAGCGGGCGAGTGGTCGATGTACGCGCTTTTTACCGCGATCAAGGCGACGAACTTTCTCCTGGTGTGAACAAGCTGGTACGCATATATGTAGCACAGAAACGAAAAATCTCGGTGGGCGATAAAATGGCGGGGCGTCATGGAAATAAGGGAGTGGTTTCCCGTATTTTACCTCAGGAGGATATGCCGTTTTTACCGGATGGCACGCCTATAGAAATAGTGCTCAACCCTTTGGGCGTACCTTCGCGTATGAACATAGGGCAGGTGCTGGAATGCCATTTGGGTTGGGCAGCCAAAACAATGGGAACTTATGTGGCTACTCCGGTATTCGACGGAGCAACGGAAACAGATATTATCGAGGCATTGAAAGAAGCAGGTTTACCGGCAGACGGCAAAACTGTATTATATGACGGACGTACCGGCGAACCTTTCGACAATAAAATTACAGCCGGTTATGTATATATGCTTAAACTGGCACATTTAGTGGATGATAAAATCCATGCTCGCTCCACCGGGCCTTATTCACTGGTTACTCAGCAACCTTTAGGCGGTAAAGCTCAATTTGGCGGACAACGCTTTGGCGAAATGGAGGTATGGGCTTTAGAAGCTTATGGCGCGGCTTATACCTTGCAAGAAATATTAACAGTAAAGTCGGACGATATTGTAGGCCGGGTAAAAACATATGAAGCAATTGTTAAGGGAGAAAATGTACCGGAACCGGGAGTACCGGAATCATTTAAAGTGCTGATAAAAGAATTACAGAGCCTTTGCATGGATGTTAAAGTTCTTTCGGAAGAAAATCAGGTGATAGAGATACGTGAAGATGAAGACGACGTGGTTGAAACAGCAAAAGAGCTGGGAATAGATATAGGAGAGCTGACTCCTGCCGTACCTGTAGCTAAAAATCAATACGACGATGATCTTTTAGAAGATGGAGAGCTACTGGATGATGAAGATGAAGACGATGATTTGGATATAGATATCTCGCATTTACAAATGCCCAAGTCGGATTTAACTGATGAATTATTAAGCGTAGATTTGGATGATGAGTTTGACTAAGGCGTAACTATTATAAAAGCGTATTAAGCGGAAGGGGAGAAGCTCTTTGTTGGATGTGAGCAATTTTGACCGCATGAGAATAGGCTTGGCTTCCTCGGAGCAGATTGAGGAATGGTCTTACGGAGAAGTAAAAAAACCGGAAACCATCAATTATCGCACCTTAAAACCAGAACGCGACGGTTTGTTTTGTGAACGGATTTTTGGTCCCACGCGCGATTGGGAATGTCATTGCGGTAAATATAAACGGGTAAGATACAAGGGTATAATCTGCGACCGCTGCGGTGTAGAAGTAACCCGGGCCAAGGTGCGCCGGGAGCGCTTGGGCCATATTAAGCTGGCTACTCCAATTTCTCATATTTGGTATTTCAAGGGCATACCCAGCCGTATGGGCCTGTTATTAGATATATCTCCGCGCAATTTGGAAAAGGTACTTTACTTTGTTTCATATATTGTTCTAGATGTAGGCGATACCGATCTATCATTACATCAACTGCTTTCCGAAAGCGATTACCGTGAAGCCCGCGAGAAATTCGGCAACCGTTTTTCCGCTGGTATGGGGGCGGAAGCGGTTAAACATATGCTGGCGGAAATGAATTTGGAAACTTTAGCCGAGGAATTACGCGCCGAACTGAAAGAAGTAAGCGGGCAGCGTAAGGTACGGGCTATTCGCCGCTTGGAAGTGGTGGAAGCTTTCTTGCTTTTCGGTAATAAACCAGAGTGGATGATTTTAGACGTTATTCCGGTAATACCACCGGAACTGCGCCCAATGGTGCAGCTGGATGGAGGACGTTTTGCCACTTCAGATTTAAATGATTTGTATCGCCGAGTTATAAACCGCAATAATCGTTTGAAGCGTTTGCTCGATTTAGGAGCGCCCGATATCATTGTGCGCAATGAAAAACGTATGCTGCAAGAAGCTGTAGACGCCCTGATAGATAACGGTAGGCGCGGCAGGCCGGTAACCGGCCCCGGTAACCGGCCTTTAAAATCACTTTCCGATATGCTTAAAGGAAAACAGGGCCGTTTTCGCCAAAATCTTCTGGGCAAGCGCGTGGATTATTCGGGACGTTCTGTTATTGTTGTGGGTCCGGAACTGAAAATGCATCAATGCGGCCTGCCCAAAGAAATGGCTTTGGAGCTGTTTAAGCCTTTTGTAATGAAGCGCTTGGTGCGGGATGGCCATGCTCATAATATTAAGAATGCCAAACGTATGGTAGAGCGTGTGCGGCCGGAAGTATGGGATGTATTAGAACAGGTTATTACCGAACATCCGGTACTGTTGAATCGTGCTCCGACCTTGCACCGTTTAGGCATACAAGCTTTTGAACCCGTTTTGGTGGAAGGCCGGGCTTTACAAATTCATCCCTTAGTTTGTACTGCCTATAATGCAGATTTCGACGGAGATCAAATGGCCGTTCACGTGCCACTTTCTGTAGAAGCTCAGGCTGAAGCGCGTATTTTAATGCTCTCTTCCAATAATATTTTAAACCCCAAAGACGGGCGCCCGGTGGCAACACCAACTCAAGATATGGTACTGGGGTCTTATTATCTTACGGTGGGCAGGGCAGGCGCCAAAGGAGAGGGCAAAGCCTTTGTCAACTATAATGAAGCTTATTATGCATATCAAACCAATGATGTAGACCTCCATGCTTATATTTATGTTAATAAACCTCCGGAATGGTCTACCGTATGGCAAAGCAAAAATGATGAAAGCGAGTTCGAGACTCATGCAGACGGGCGCTTCAAGCGCTTTAGAACCACGGTAGGCCGGTTGATTTTCAATTACGATATTCCTATGAGCCAAGAAATGGGCTATTTTAACGCAACGGTAGATAAAAAAGTGTTAGGCGTAATAGTCGACCGTTGTTATCGCCGCTTGGGTATTTCACGCGCCGCTACGCTATTGGACGGAATAAAATCTTTAGGTTTTAAGTATTCCACTAAAGCCGGTATCACGGTGGGTATTGAAGATATCAAGGTGCCCAAAGAAAAGAAACAGATTATGCAGGATGCCGAAAATCAAGTACTGGCTATCGATCAATTTTATCAACAGGGTGTGGTCAATGAGAATGATCGCTACAGCGAAACGGTACGTATATGGCAACAGGCTACCGACGATGTAACGCGTACTCTTATGAATAGCCTCGACCCATTCAATCCAATTTTTATGATGGCAAATTCCGGAGCGCGCGGAAATGTGCAGCAGATTCGTCAATTAGCAGGGGCGCGTGGTTTAATGGCCGACCCTTCAGGGCGTATTATCGATTTACCTATTAAAGCTAATTTCCGCGAAGGCTTAACGGTGCTGGAGTTCTTTATTTCTACACATGGCGCCAGAAAGGGCTTAGCAGATACAGCATTGCGTACAGCAGATTCCGGTTATTTGACCCGTCGTTTGGTCGATGTAGCTCAAGATGTAATAGTTCGTGAAGACGATTGTGGTGATACACAGGGCGTATGGGTAGAGGAAATAGTTAATATCGAGCCTTTAGCGGAACGAATCGAAGGCCGCGTGCTTAATACAACGGTAATTAATAAAGAAACAGGCGAAATAATTGCGCGTTCTGGAGAATTCATTGATCAAGATATGGCTTTAGCCATAGAAGAGTATTTGAATACGCAACCGGAAGGGGAGCGGCGCGTCAATATCCGTTCTGTTCTTACCTGCCGTACTAAATACGGCGTGTGCCGTAAATGCTATGGCAGAAATTTAGCCACCGGCGATGTGGTAGATATCGGCGAGGCGGTGGGTATCATCGCCGCTCAATCTATCGGTGAACCAGGTACCCAGCTGACCATGCGGACTTTCCATACCGGCGGTGTGGCCGGAGACGATATTACCCAGGGCTTACCGCGCGTTGAAGAATTATTTGAAGCGCGCAAACCGAAAGGTCAGGGCTTAATTGCCGAAGCAGATGGGCGTGTACAAATAGGTGAAGATAAAGGCCGGCGCGATATTAAGATTTTAGGCATGGGCGCAGAAGAAGGGCAGATTGTAGCCGAGTATCATGCTTCTTATGGTTCTACTTTAAAAGTAAGCGACGGCCAAATAGTGGAAGCCGGCGACGAGATCACTGAGGGTTCGGTTAACCCTCACGATATGTTAGCGGTAAAGGGAATACGCGGTGTTCAGATGTATTTGTTACGTGAAGTACAGCGTGTTTATCGTTTGCAGGGCGTGGATATCAATGATAAGCATATTGAAGTAATGGTGCGCCAAATGCTGAAAAAAGTCAAAATAGAAGATTCCGGCGATACCGTACTTTTACCCGGAGCCTTAGTAGATAGTTTTGAGTTCGAAAAGGTCAATGAGGCAATTATAGCGCAGAACCTGAGTCCTGCCAGTGCGAAGCCTATGTTATTAGGAATTACCAAAGCATCGCTGGCTACAGATTCCTTCCTTTCGGCTGCCTCTTTCCAAGAAACCACACGCGTACTCACGGATGCGGCTATAAAAGGTAAGGTAGACGCTTTAATGGGCTTAAAAGAAAATGTTATTATCGGCAAGCTGATACCGGCTGGTACAGGGCTTTCTCGCTACCATAATATTTCGCTGGCAGGCGAAGGAAAAGAAAAACCTCTAAAACCTAGTATAGAAGATAATATGGAGAGGATAGACAAGAGCATACCTTTACTGGATGATGATTTAGCAGCTTTGGAAGCCGATTTCGCTGTCTTATCAAATAATGTTAGGGAAAATATTGACAACACCTTGGAACAATGATACAATGGTAAACGTGCTATTTTGCAAAGATGACAGAGCTTTTGCATAACTTTTTTAGATTATTTAACAATTAATATACAGATTAACGTGGGAAGGAGGAAGGGTTTTGTCTACCATTAACCAGTTGGTGCGTAATCAACGCGAAGTCACCGTGAAAAAATCTACAGCGCCGGCCTTAAACGAATGCCCTCAAAAACGCGGCGTATGTACCAGGGTTTATACCACCACTCCCAAAAAACCAAATTCCGCTCTGCGCAAAGTGGCGCGCGTTCGTTTGGCAAATGGCGTGGAAGTTACGGCTTATATACCGGGAGTAGGGCATAATTTACAGGAACACTCTGTAACTTTAGTACGTGGCGGTAGGGTAAAAGATCTGCCGGGTGTGCGTTATCATATTATACGCGGCGCTTTAGATACAGCCGGCGTAGCAAACCGTAATCAGGCCAGAAGTAAATATGGCGCCAAAAGGCCTAAGAAAGCAAAAAAGTAGGTTATTTAGGCAATATTATTAAGGAGGTAGTATAATGCCAAGGCGTGGTAATGTCGCCAAAATAACGGTGTTGCCGGATCCGGTGTATAAAAGCATAGTTTTAACAAAATTTATCAACCAGATCATGCTCGACGGAAAGAAAGGCGTGGCGGAAAGCATCGTATACGGCGCATTCGATATTATTGCAAAGAAAACCGGGCAGGAACCCATGGATGTTTTTAATAATGCCATGAAGAATGTTATGCCCGTATTGGAAGTTAAGGCGCGCCGTGTGGGCGGCGCCAATTATCAGGTACCGGTAGAAGTGCGCGCGGAACGCCGCCAAGCTTTAGGTATACGCTGGTTGGTATTGTACGCCCGCAAGCGCAGTGGTCATAGTATGCAAGAGAAGCTAGCCGGTGAACTTATGGATGCGGCAAATAATAGCGGCGCTGCGGTTAAAAAACGTGAAGATACCCATAAAATGGCCGAAGCCAACAGGGCTTTTGCCCATTATAGATGGTAGGGGAAAGAGGCGAGAAGTCGTAAGACTTTTCGCTGGGGGGCGGAAAACTAGGAGGATCCTTTTTTATGCCTAGGACGTATCCACTGGAAAAAACCAGAAATATTGGCATTATGGCCCATATAGACGCGGGCAAAACCACTACCACAGAGCGCATTCTCTTTTATACAGGAAAAGTGCATCGCGTAGGTGAGGTTCATGATGGCGCCGCTACTATGGACTATATGGTGCAAGAGCAGGAAAGGGGTATTACCATTACCTCTGCTGCTACTACGTGTTTTTGGCGTGATCATCGTATAAATATTATCGACACGCCCGGCCACGTTGACTTTACCGTGGAGGTAGAGCGCTCTTTACGTGTATTAGATGGTGCAGTTGCAGTATTCTGCTCGGTGGGTGGTGTAGAGCCGCAAAGTGAAACCGTCTGGCGTCAGGCAGATCATTATGGCGTACCTCGCATAGCCTATATCAATAAAATGGATAGGATAGGAGCCGATTTTTTCCGGGGTATGGAAATGATGCGGGATCGCTTAGGCGCTAACCCGGTAGCGGTTCAATTGCCCATAGGTGCGGAAGAAGATTTTAAAGGCGTTATCGACCTTGTTCGCATGCAGGCTTTTGTTTATAAGGATGAAGCGGGAAAAGAAGTTGAAACAATTGAGATACCAAAAGAATATGAAGAAATCTCTAACACCTACCGGCAAAAAATGATAGATGAAATTGCCGAAAACAATGAAGATATGATGGATAAATATTTGGAAGACGGAGAATTTGATGCCGAAGAGCTGATTAGCGGTTTACGTAAGGCTACCTTGGCGGTTAAGATCAATCCCGTATTATGCGGCTCTTCATTTAAGAATAAAGGCGTGCAACAGCTATTAAACGCTATAGTTGATTTTCTCCCTGCACCCACCGATGTACCGCCCATTAAGGGCGTAGATAAAGATGGTGAAGAGGTAATACGCTTATCCCGCGATGAGGAGCCTTTTTCTGCTTTATCCTTTAAAATAGTCAGCGATCCTTTTGTGGGCAAACTAACCTTTTTCCGCGTGTATTCCGGTATCTTGAAAAACGGTTCATATGTGTATAATAGCACCAAAGGCAAGCGTGAGCGCGTTGGTCGTTTACTGCAAATGCACGCTAATCACCGTGAGGAAATAAGCGAAGCTTATGCAGGTGATATCTTAGCTTCGGTAGGTTTTCGCGATACCACGACCGGCGATACCCTTTGTTTGGAAAACAATGTGGTGATACTGGAATCTATGGATTTTCCAGACCCGGTTATTGACGTGGCTATCGAACCTAAAACCACTGCAGATCAGGAAAAAATGAGTACAGCTTTAACAAAGCTTTCCGAAGAAGACCCAACTTTCCGCGTACGCACAAATACCGAAACAGGGCAGGTACTAATAGCCGGTATGGGTGAATTGCATTTAGAGATAATTGTAGATCGGCTGCTGAGGGAATTCCGGGTAGACGCAAATGTGGGCAAACCGCAGGTAGCTTATAAAGAAACTATTCGCGGTACGGTTAAAGGTGTTGGCCGCTATATCAAACAAACCGGCGGACATGGTCAATACGGACACTGTGTGGTGGAGTTTGCACCGCAGGAAGCAGGCAATGGCTTTTCCTTTGAAAACAAAATCGTCGGTGGGGTCATACCCAAAGAATTCATCTCTCCCATTGAAGCCGGTATTCGTGAATCTTTAGAAAACGGGGTGCTGGCCGGTTACCCGGTAGTGGATGTAAAAGCAACCTTGCTGGACGGTTCTTATCACGAAGTGGATTCTTCCGAGGTAGCCTTTAAAGTTGCAGGTTCTTTGGCTTTTCGCGATGCCATGCCCAAAGCCAGCCCGGTACTTTTAGAACCAGTTTTTAAGATTGAGATTTTAACTCCGGATGAGTATATGGGTGATGTGATTGGTGATTTGAACGCGCGCCGTGGTCGGGTAGAAAGTATTGATATTCGCGGTAATATTCAAGCTATACGTGGTTTTGCGCCGCTTTCTCAAATGTTTGGTTATGCCACAGACCTGCGTTCTAAAACCCAGGGCCGTGGCATTTATACCATGCAGTTTTCTCATTATGAGGATGTGCCAAAAAATGTGGCGGATATTATTGTGAGTAAAATGCATGGCTATTAACAGTAAATTCATTTAAAGAAAATCAGGGTTTTTTACTCTGTATGATATAGATTAAAAATGAATATACTATAGATTATTAGGAGGGAATAAAAATGGCGAAGCAAAAATTTGAAAGAACAAAACCCCATGTTAATGTGGGAACGATCGGTCACGTTGATCATGGCAAGACAACTCTAACGGCTGCTATAACACTGAGCTTATCGAAAGTGGGCGGCGCGGTAGCCACAGCCTA
>WRKD01000143.1 GCA_009778255.1 Bacillota bacterium | reverse complement strand
AGTCCGCAATGACGGGGATATTTAGGTAATTAGTCTCATTTTGATCATTTTGTTAGTGTTTATTCTGGTTTCTAGAGGTGCCCATAATATCAATCAATTGTTGCTCATACCCTGTTTTATCCTGGATTTCCTCTGCATCCACCCCTTCGCGGACGGCAATGGCAGGATGTCGCGCCTGCTTTCACTGCTAATGCTCTATAAAAATGGTTTCGACGCAGGGAAATATATTTCCTTTGAGGAGCAGATCAATAAACAGAAATCATTTTACTACGAAGCCTTACACAAAAGCTCCGCACTCTGGCACGAACAGCAAAACAGTTATTTCCCTTTTATGGAAAACTTCATCTCGACCCTACTGTTTTGTTATAAGGAGCTGGATAAACGCTTTGCGGCGATAAACGCCAAGAAAACCACCAAACGCCAGCGCGTGGAGGCAACTGTACTGAACAGCCAGTTACCAATTTCCAAGCAGGAGATTTGCTATGTTCTGCTCGATGTTAGCCCTACTACCGTAGAGGCCGTTTTAGCTGATATGGTCAAAAACAATCTGGTGGAAAAGATCGGCTCCGGCAGGAGCACTAAGTACATCCGAAGACATGCTATCTAACGCGGCTTTCAGCCGCGTTAGATTAATTATTTTTACGTACTCCTTGACAGAGGCATAAAACTGTTATAAAATTAGTTAGCCGTAATTTGTTTTAGACCAACCAATACTGTTTAAAAGGAGAGAAGAGTATGGGAGGCCCGGGTATAATCCTCGTTTGTGTTTTCACACCGTTGCTGGGCGCTTTTTTATTGCCTTTTCTGGGCAGGATATCAACGGTGTTACGCAATATGGCTGCCCTGGTGTTCGTGCTTGTGTCCTTTGTTACTTCCGCCATATTACTGCCTTCGGCGCTGGCCAATAATCCCGTATTATTCCATTGGTCCTTGCCGCTGGGCTTTTCTTTTGGCTTCCTGGCAGATGGGCTGGCGGTGTTTATGGCCATGATATCTTCCTTCGTGGCGGCTATCATCGTTTTTTATTCCTTTGGCTATATGTTGAATTATAAACACAAAAATGAATACTACCTGATGGTGACCTTGTTCATCGGCGCCATGATGGGGTTGGTTTATTCAACAAATCTACTGTTCATCTATGTGTTTTGGGAAATTTCGGCTATTTGCTGTTGGCGGTTGATCGGTTTCTTCCGTGAAAAAATGATGGTGCTGAGAGCAGATAAAGCTTTTCTTGTTACGGTAGGCGGCGCGCTGGTTATGCTGATTGGTTTTATGGGCATATATAGCCAAACCGGCACTTTCGATTTATTGGAAATGAATCACCCATTATTACCTAATTGGGTAATGATCACCATCCTTTTTGGCATTCTTTCCAAATCCGCTACTTTACCGCTGCATACCTGGCTGCCGGATGCCGGCGTAGCTCCTTCTCCGGTTACTTCCCTGCTACATGCAGCGGTGTTAGTGAAAATCGGCGTTTATATCTATGCCCGCTTTTTCTTGGTCAATTTTTCAGTTCCGGAAGTATGGCACACTGTGGTGCCAATCATTGCCGCTGTTAGCGCTTTAGTTAGTGCGGGTGCGGCTATTGTCGAAAATGATATTAAGCGTATCATCGCTTATTCCACCGTTAGTCAGTTGGCGTTTATCTTTTTAGGCCTTTCTTGCGGAGTGGTACAGGGAATAGCGGGAGGCTTGTTATATATATTCATGCATAGCCTGGCTAAAGGCGGTTTATTCCTTACTGCAGGCATCATAGAGCATAGCACCCACACCAAAGATATCCGGCAGATGGGTGGTTTGGTGCGCACTTTGCCCGCTACCGCCATAGCTTTTGCCTGCTGCGCTTTTTCTGTAATGGGCATACCGCCCTTTGGCGGCTTCTTTTCCAAATACATGGTGATAAATGGCGCGCTTTTATTGGGCAACCCCTGGCTGGCTGGAGTATTCCTTTTAGGCGCGTTGATGACAGTCATTTATTTAGCGCGTGTATTTGTGCGGGTGTTTTTTGGCCCTACCACTCATCCACATATTCAGGAAGGCACCTGGGAAATGGTTGGCTCTGTAACGATGCTGGCGGCTCTTTCGCTATTATTTGGCATTTTTATCAATCTGCCGGCTTCTTTTGTAACCGTAATTTTGCAGAATTTAGGCATGCTAGGGAGGTAAGCCGTCATGCTGAATATTCTAAGTCAGTTAATAGCTGGTGGCAACAATCATACCAATCTTATTTATATTATGCTGGCTTTACCGGCTATACTTGGCCTTGTAGTAATTCTCTTGCCGGTTAAGGGTTATGGGGGGCGTAGCGTTGCTTTTATCGGCGCCCTAGTTATCAATGCATTAGCTGCTCTGGGCTTGCTTTTAGGAGAAAACTTCTCCATGCGCTTTCCCTGGGTTCATTTGGGCGATTTTAGTATACAGTTTTCTTTACGAGTTTACAATTTTTCCGCTTTCATACTAATAGCAATAGCTGCTATAGCACTGCTTATTGGTATCTATACTGTGGTGTTTATGCGCGGTAAAAGTCATTACGGATCTTTTTACTGCTTCTTTTTATTGAATTTGGCATTAGCCAATGGAGCTGCACTTGCTAATAATTTAATTGTCTTGTTATTCTTCTGGGCTGGTTTATTGGTAACATTGTTTGCCATGATCGCTATCGGCAATCGTAACAATGTTAGCGCTGCTGTAAAAGCCCTTATCATATCGGCCGTGGCAGATTTGCTTCTCATTCTTGGTATAGCCATAACGGTTTGGCAATCCGGCGGCAAAATGATGATGGATGAAATAATGCCCCTGCCGCTTACAGGTTTAAACAATGTGGGCTTTGTGCTCATGATGCTGGGGGCTTTAGGAAAAGCCGGGGCTATTCCCTTCCATTCTTGGATACCGGATGCCGCAAAAGATGCGCCTTTGCCCTTTATGGCCATGATGCCGGGAGCCTTGGAAAAACTACTGGGCATTTATTTGGCAGTGAGGGTAGCGCGCGATTTTTATGCCTTAGAACCCGGTAGTGGTATGAGCATGTTTATTATGATTATCGGTGTGGTCACTATTATACTTGCTGTGGGCATGGCCATGATACAAAAAGATATGAAACGCCTGCTTTCTTTCCATGCGATCAGCCAGGTAGGTTATATGGTTTTGGGTATAGGCACCGCTTTGCCGGTGGGTATAGTCGGCGCTTTATTTCATATGTTGAATAATGCCATATATAAAAGCGCACTCTTTCTTAGCGCCGGTGCGGTGGAACGTAGTTGTGGTACTACCGATTTAAAACAGATTAGTGGTTTGCGCCGGGTAATGCCTATTACGGCTATTGGCTTTACCATAGCGGCTTTATCCATTTCCGGCGTTCCTCCTTTTAACGGTTTTTTCTCCAAAGAATTGATTTTTGACGCGGCTTTAGAAAGCGGCCTGGTCTTCTATATATTGGCGCTTTTGGGAGCTTTTATGACAGCGGCATCTTTCTTAAAGCTGGGGCATGCGGCTTTCTTTGGCCCCTTAAAATGGCCGCATATAGAAGAAAGTAACAATCCAAATCCGCGTGAAACCCCTGCCGCCATGTATGTGCCCCTCTTGATTCTGGCTGCATTTTGTCTAGTATTTGGTTTGGGCAATGTTATACCTTTAGCCGGTATTCAAAGCATATTGGGTGATTTTATGGCGGGGCATGATTATAGCGGCTGGCCTCATTCAATGAGCTTGGTGTTGATTTCGTTGGCTGTATTGATATTCGCCGTTTTAAATCATCTTTTCGGTAAACTGCGTACCGGTCAGGCGGTTAAAGCTTTAGATCATATACATTATGCACCGGGTTTACATCAGGTATATAATGTGGCGGAAAAAGGCTATTTAGACCCTTACGAATGGCTGATGTTCGCGATCAAAGCTTATGCGAAGTTATGTTTTGCCATAGACCGCGCTATCGATTGGATATATAATGTACTGTTGGTGAAATTGATAAGTGTCCTTAGCAAAGGTCTGGCGCATCTAAATAATGGTCATAGCACACGTTATATGGCTTGGGTCTTTGTAGGCATGCTCTTTGTTCTTTTGGCTCTTATATTATATCTATAGTCGGGGGTGGTATTTTGCCGCAGAATCTAATATCGGCTACGGCTACCGCGGTCTTTATTGTAGGTCCGCTCCTTGCCATATTGATAAATAATCTTTTACCGCGGACTCTAGCCCAGAAAATATGCTTAAAAGTAGGTATAGCGGCTACATTGCTGCAAATTGCAGCAGTTTGTAGCTGTGTGTGGCTGTTTTTTGCCAACTCAAGCTATCATATATCTTTTTCTGTTTTCTGGAATATGAGCGCACAGCCTGGAGCTGCCCGCTTTTATGTGGATTTTCTTTCGCTAACAGTAATGCTGGCTATTGGCTTAGTTTCTTTGGTTTCGCTGCTTACCGCTAACGAGAGCATCAAAGATAAAGCCCTTAACTTTAGCAATCTTTTAATGATCTGCATGATCGGCATGAACGGCTTGGTCATGGTCAACGATTTATTCTCGCTTTATATTTTTCTGGAAATTACCGGTATAGCCGCTTTTGTACTCATAGCCCTGTTGCGCGAGGAGCGTGGCTTGGAAGGCGCTTTTAAATATTTAGCCATGAGCGCTATAGCCAGTGTCTTTTTACTGGCGTCGCTGGCTTTGATTTTTATGGAAACGGGAGATTTGCATTTTGCTAATGTAGCCGCTTTACTTTCCAGCCCTGCGCAAGCTTCCCAGCCTTTGCTTTTAATGATAGCCAGCCTTTTCTTTATTACCGCTTTTTCTATTAAAGCTGCCATGGTTCCCTTTCATGGCTGGTTGCCGGATGCTTATCAAAGCGCTCCGGCGGCTGTATCGGTATTATTGGGCGGTATTGTTACTAAAGCAGCCGGTGTTTATGCCATAATTCGCGTGCTTTCGGGGGCGTTTTCCGGAGTTCTTGCGGGAGTATTCTCCCATGTGCAAAATGTGCATGTTGTTTTTGCCATACTGGGCTTAGTTTCTATTTTGTATGGCGCTATAGCTGCTATTGGCCAGCGCGATATGAAGCGTATGCTGGCTTATTCTAGCATTAGCCAAATGGGTTATATCGTACTGGGGGCAGCTACAGGCAGTGTTATAGGCTTGGTAGGTGCTGCACTGCATTTTTTCAACCACGCTACTTTTAAGGGTACCTTATTCGTGAATGCCGCGGCACTGGAAAAACAAACGGGTTCTACAGATTTAGAAGTTTTGCCCTGTGGTTTGCAGGCCCGCATGCCTTTAACCGCTATTTCGTCCATGCTGGCCTTTTTCTCTACGGCAGGCATACCGCCGTTAGCCGGCTTTTGGAGTAAATTCCTGATAATACTGGCTGTGTGGCAATCCGGTTCTCCTTTAATGGCAGGACTCGCTTTGCTGGCTAGTATTATTACAGCAGCTTATTTTCTGCGTATACAGCGTAAGGTGTTTTTTGGGCAGCCGGACGATTCTTCCAACGAAATAACCGAAGTAAAAGGATCTTTGGCACTTGCCGAATGGCTGCTTTCGATTATTACGGTGGGCTGCGGTTTACTCTTTCCGGCTTTACTTTTATTGATGCAATCTAAAGGCTTGTTTTAACAGTAATTTACAGGCGAGATAGCCAACTGTTTATTTGCCTAATAAGGGGATGATATAAATGCAAACATTTTTCATATTGCTTTGTTTAGCGCTTATGATATGCTCGGCAGCGGCGGTAATGATGTTTCGCAGCTTGATCAAAGCAACCGTTTGTTTGGCTATAACCAGTGTGCTTATTTCTATAGTATTGTTCTTGCTGGGGGCTTATTGGGCGGCGTTATTCGAGCTTTCTGTATGCGCCGGATTGATTACAGTGGTGTTTATCAGTACTATCAGCTTTTTTTCAAAGGAGCGTCGCAGCGAAGAGCAAGAGCGCGACCATCATAGCCGTTTTCGGCTTCTTCCCTATTTAATGGTTGTATGTGGCTTAGCCTTACTGGCTTTACTGGTGCTGAGCGGTTTTTCGATGCAAAGTATACCGGCTCTTCCTCCCGCTTTTGCAGAGTTCAAGCAAATATTATGGAGTAACCGCCAGGTAGATATTCTGGCTCAAATAGCGCTTATTCTCGCAGGTTCTTTTGCGGTAATTGTGCTGTTTAAAGAAATAAATACTAATGACGAGAATAAAGGGGCGTGACATTAAATGACTGCTCTTAGCATAGGGGTATTAGTTACGGCATTATTGCTGATCTTGACCGGCATGTATTGTTTGATGCGTACGCGTCATATAATACGCATAATTTTAGGCATAGAAGTGGCTATGAAAGCAATTACACTGTTATTGATATTCGCCGGTTATATAAGCGGTAAACTGGCTTTAGCCCAATCATTTGTTATTACGATGATTGTAGCCGAGGTTATGGTAGCAGTGGTAGCTGCCGGCATTGCAGTTAGCGTCTATAGGCAGTATGGCAGTATGGATTTGCGTAATCTTACAAAACTCAATGGTTAATAATGGAGGCTAATATGGCACAAATACTTTTAACGCCGCCGGTAACTTTATTAATTTTCTTAGTTTTAGGTTTGGCGCTTTCGCGCGCCGTTGCCGGCTACTCGGCAGTTGGCGGAGAAAACGTGCGTAAATTGGAATCTTACGCTTGCGGTCACCGCCAAGTGAATCATAGCGTAAGCCCAGATTACAGCCAGTTTTTCCCTTATGCTTTTTTCTTTACTATTATGCATGTATTGGCGCTGGTGGTGGCAACCGCGCCTGTAGGTGAACTTATATTACCGCTATTATATATTGCAAGTGGGTTGCTGGCTTTAG
This sequence comes from Bacillota bacterium, assembly GCA_009778255.1. GTDB lineage: Bacteria > Bacillota > Dehalobacteriia > UBA4068 > UBA4068 > WRKD01. The sequence goes on along the minus strand of WRKD01000143.1, from coordinate 2,239 downwards.
TTATTATCTTCAGGAGGTAAGGGCATGGGAAGCTTACTTGCCAAGGCCATAGACTGGGGGCTGCGAAAATCTCCCTGGATCATCCATTTCAATGCCGGAGCCTGTAATGGCTGTGATATTGAAGTGGTAGACGCATTAACGCCCCGTTATGATGTAGAGCGCTTCGGCATACTACAACAGGGCACGCCCCGCCATGCCGATGTATTGGTGTGTACAGGCGCTGTAACATTGCAAACACGCGATTGTTTAAGGCAAATTTATGAACAAATGCCGCAGCCGAAATTTGTGATTGCGGTTGGCGCTTGTGCCTGCACAGGTGGTATTTTCGATGGTTGTTACTGTGTGGCGGGCGGTATAGACAGCGCCATACCGGTAGATATGTATGTACCGGGTTGCGCGGCGCGGCCGGAAGCGTTATTAGATGCTGTGGTTAAATTACTGGGCAGTTTAGAACAGCAACAGCGGGCCGGACAAAAGCTGGCTCAAGAAAAAGCGCCTCATAAAAAACCGGCGGAAGATGTATTAGATACTCCTGCTGATGAGCCCGATCCCCAACGTATTCTGGCTTGGCAGCAAATAGCGGCTTTATGGGGGCAAATGTCGGAGCAAGAGAAAATTCGGGCAGAGGAATTGTGGCGTGATTTACCAGATTCGGAAAAAGAAGCCGCAATACAAGCAACCAACCCTTTGGTAGACGGTAACCTGCCTTTTGCCATGCAAAAAGAAGTAGCAGATGAATCCGAACCCGCTAAAATCAATTGAATTGGCAAAAACCGCCATAGTACGGGAGGGAGCATATGAGCTTTGAAGAAACAATAGCGCAACAGCTTAATAATGAAACTGTAGAGTTAAGCCAAGTAAATAAAGAGGAAAGCATCATCGAAGAGATGTTGGTAAAATTTCCTTTTCTGGAGAATAAGCTTGTTTGTCCGCGGGAGGGGCGTATAGTTTCGCCGTCTTTAATGCGCGAGCATTTTGAACAGTTTTTTTCTTTCGCGGTTCAAGAATGTGGTTTTTCCCGTTTTCATTTGGTAATCGGCGTAGATGATGGAGATGACCTAGGATTTGTTTATGTGCTCTCAAATAAAGATAATATTTTGCTACTCTTAAAACAGCAAGCGCCAAAATCTGCTCCTTATATTAAATCTATTACCGCGGTTTTCCCCAATGCCTTATGGCATGAACGGGAATTGGTTGATCTTTTCGGCGCAGTGTTAGAAGATTTACCGCCTGGTCCTACTTATCCTTTACCCAATGGATGGCCGGTCGGTAATTACCCTATGCGCAAGGAATGGAAAGTGGAGTATTTCGACCGAGAGAATTTAACCTATAATCCACCGGAAAAAGCATGAAAGGAGAGGGGCCATGAGTGAAAGAATAGTCATCCCAATAGGGCCGCAGCACCCTTCTTTAAAAGAGCCGGCTTGCTTTACCATTACCCTGGAAGGGGAAAAGGTGGTAAATGCAGTAGTGGGGGTGGGTTATAATCATCGAGGTTTAGAAAAAGCTTGCGAGGCTCGGACTTATATACAAGATCTATATATTATTGAACGTGTTTGTGGAATATGCTCTCATACTCATAGCACTGCCTATTGCCAAACAATAGAACAGTTAGCCGGCCTTACTATACCACGCCGTGCTGCTTATATACGCAGTATAATGGCAGAATTAGAACGCATGCATAGCCATTTATTATGGCTGGGAGTAGCCGGTCATGAAATTGGCTTCGATACCCTTTTTATGTATGCCTGGCGCGATCGTGAGAATGTATTAGATATGTTGGCTATGCTGGGAGGCAACCGCGTTAATTATGGTATAAACACCATAGGCGGAGTGCGCAGAGATTTAACGCCACAACAAGCATTAGATATCAAACGTATGCTCGATAAAGTAGAAGAACGCAATAAGTATTATGTGCAACTGGCTCTTTCCGAAACCACTTTGGCAGCCCGTTTAGCGGGTGTGGGAGTTTTAAATCATGAGGATGCCTTAAAGTATGGCGCGGTAGGGCCGGTGGCGCGCGCTGCTAATGTTGAAAGTGATATTAGAGTAGATGAACCTTATGCCGCTTATGACGAAATACCGGTAAAGATGATCACAGCCGAATATGGGGATGTATTTGGCCGTACCGTGGTGAGGGTATTGGAAATTCAGGAAAGTATCAATATGATACGTTATGCTTTAGATAATCTGCCGGATGACGGTATTGCAGTAAAGGCGCCCCGTCGCGTACCGGCAG
>WRKD01000142.1 GCA_009778255.1 Bacillota bacterium | reverse complement strand
TGGCCGGGCTGGTAACATTATAGGTAGCCGGATTAGCGGGGTCATTTTCGCCGCCGTTGAGAATATAGCTGATATTATATTCAATGGGATCATCAGAGAAGATAGCGTTTACCGTAAGATTTGCGGTAATATTCGTAAAATCTTTATCCCAGCCATTGAATGTGTAACCAATTTTAGAGGGGGCGCCGGGATTTAGGGCGCTGCCGCCGTATGCTACTGTCTGCACACTGAACACAGAGCCGTCTGCCATAAAGGTAACTATATAAGCGCCGATATCATACAAAGCTACAACTGTCAAATCTGTTGTTACATTAGTAAAGCTTTTATCCCAACCGGTAAATGTATAGCCTTCCCTGGTCGGATCAGTAGGCGGCGTTGCATTTTGCCCGGATAAAACAATCACTTCTCCAAGTTTTACACCGTCCCAATCCAGAAATGTTACAATATATGAATTCGGCGGAATTATTATTTGATTCAAATTAAGCATATCGGGATTACCGGTAATTTTGCCCGGCTCTACCACTATTGTTCCCTCACCAAAACCATTTACTCTCGTGTTGCCGTTAACGTCTACTATTGCGCAACGAAGTATTAAAGTGCCATAAAGATTAGTAGTATGGCTTTTAAGATTCAGATTTCCGCTTCCCACAATACGAAGGGTAATGCCGGCGGGAACTGTAAGCGGGTTTAAAGGAGTAAAATTTGTGGTGATGTTTAGTGTTACGGTATCGCCTACTTCAGCTGCGTTTAAAGCAGTTTGCAACTGAGCCGCAGAAGGATTATTTAAAGTTATGTCAGACGCCATAGCTGGTAAAGACATTGCAAGAATAACTACGGTGGTGAAAAAGATAACAAAAAATTTTTTCATTGTGCATTCCTCATCTTTCTAAAAAATTTTTTGCCTCTTTTGTTCTGTCGTTGGGGTTCGACCTTTTCAGCCTCTTTTATATGAGTTGTGGTTCTCTATTCTCGCATTCGCCATATTTGAGAATGCAAAAGCCTGTTAATGTTTTATCACCCCCCTTTGCTATTGATAAACACCAGTAAAGCATTGCTCTATATTTTGCTTTTTTGAGCTCATCTTATAATTCGTCGAGTATTTTCATTATTTTGGGGTAATTCTATATAATAATAAATATAAATAGCCCTTGCCCTGGCAATACTTTTGATGACTAAAAGATAAAGTAGAGCCACTACCCAAGGACTATTTATTTTCAGGATGTAAAGGGAAAAAATCTACACCTATCACCAATTATCTTTTGCAGCGTTGTTGGAATAAAGCTATTGCTTCAACATGTTCCGTATAGGGAAACATATCCAGCGGCTGCACTTCGTCAATAATATAGCCGTATTCCGCCAAAACGCGCGCGTCGCGGGCTAAAGTTGCTGGGTTGCAGGAAGCATATACAATACGTTTTGGGCAAAACGCAGCCAGCGCATGAAGTGCATTGGGTGCACAACCGGCGCGGGCAGGATCCAGTATTGCCACCTGAGCTGTCTGCCCCTGGGCAAGAAGAAAGGGCAAGGCCTTTTCTGCCTTATTGGCTATAAACCGGCAATTGCTTATATTGTTCAAATCTGCATTTATTCGCGCATCCGCCACCGCCGGGGCATATTCCTCTATTCCGGTTACCATAAGCGCTGTATTTGCTAAATTAAGCGCTATCGCCCCTACGCCGCTATATATATCCAATACTGTCTCTTTACCGCTTAAATCTGCATAATTCTTGATGCATTGATATAAATGAGCTGTTTGAGCAGGGTTTACTTGAGTAAAAGCAGCCGCGGAAACCTGTAGACGCACATTTCCTATATTATCTGGCAGTTTATTAACACCAAAAAGTTTATGCCAATAACCGCCATAAATACCATAAACCGGCTTACCCCAGTTAGCCCAAACAGCAATTAGCCGCGGTTCATGTTGTATAAGCCAATCAGCCACTTCTTTTAAGCCGCTTAAATCACTTTCCCCAATTAATGTCAAGAGGGCTTGTGCGCCCACACTGTCGCAACGTATAGCCACATGACATAAACCAGCCAGCTGCCCCATTAAAGCCGACGGCAATTTTGCAAATGTTTGGGCTATCTGTAAAAGCACAGGATGCATAAGTAAGCATTCGGCGCAATTGGCCGCTTCTTTGCTGCCGCGGTTATAAAAAACCAATTCTATTTTTTTATTGCGCCAATGTACATGCAATTGTACCCGGTTACGATAACCATCTTTTTGTTTTGCTTCTAAAATTGGCAATACCTTTGCCTTTATACCGCCAATACGTTGTAAGGCATCCTCTAGCCATTGGTTTTTCCAGTACAACTGCGCCTCGTATGCCAAATGCCGCAAAACGCAGCCGCCGCACACTAAGTGCAAAGGACAAGCAGGCAGTACGCGTTCGGCTGCCTGCTCTATTATCTCTATAAGTATACCTTTGGCATAGTTTTTTTTCGCCTGACTAAGCCTTGCCCTAACTTTTTCCCCCGGCAAAGCTCCCGGTACGAATACAGCCAGACCATTGTATCTGCCCACCCCATCACCCTGCGAATTAAGGCGGATAATATCTAATTCTATAATCTGTTCACACATTGATTTGGCATTCTTGCCGATACTGCCCGGCTATTTTTGCCGCTGCTTCCTCCACCCCAATTTCAGAATTATTAAGGGTATAATCGGCTAGCCCCCTATACTGTTGTTCACGTTTGATCAGTAATTCGCGTACCTGCTCCAAATTAGGTTTATCGGAAAGCAGGGGGCGCTTACTGCGGCTATTTTTACGGCTTACCCGCTCCAAGATCACATCCGCCTCAGCATGCAGCAACACAAACCACCCAAACTCTTTTAAAAGGGCTATCGGCTCTTTCTCTAGCATCAGGCTACCGCCGCAAGCTATAACCAGGCTACGGCGTACAGCCAATTTTTTTATCATCAACTCTTCTTCCGAGCGAAAACGTATTTCACCATGTTTTTTATAAAGCGCATGCAAAGATAAACCTGTTACCCGCTGTATTTCTTCATCCGCATCCACAAACTCATAACCCAGCAGGCGCGCCGTCTGTCTGCCGATAACCGTTTTACCGCTACCCATAAAACCTATCAAAACTACATTTTCTTTAGTCATTGGCATACCCCGCTATAGTTCATTCCAACTTTTTTTCCAGGCGTTTTATCAGCCAACGCTCCAAGGGCCGGAAAATAAGCGTTGTTCCCCAATGTTCACGCGGATGCATATATTTAACAAAAATAGTAGTTAAACCGGCTCTATTACCACCCAAAACATCGGTAAAAAGCTGATCTCCCACCATGGCCAATTGATGTGGCGGCAATTTCAAAAGTGTGGCGGCTTGCCGGTAGCTTTTAACCCTTGGCTTACCCGCAGAATAAAAACAAGGTAAGGCTAATTGAGCGGCAACCCTGTTAACACGTTGACCACGATTATTGCTCACAATACATATTCTAAAGCCCTGCTTTTGCAAATCATGCAACCATTGTTTGGTGGGTTCGGCCACCTCGTCTTTCCGCCATTCGGTGATAGTATTATCTAAATCGAATAATAAGCCTTTTATATTATGCTCTTTAAGCTTATCCAGCGGAATATCTACAATGCTGCGGCAATTTATATCCGGAGCAAAATACTGCCATAAACTCATTACACCAACTCCATATGAAAAGCAGCCTTTATTTCACCCACCTGCTCCCCGCGGCAATTTTTAATTTCTCTTACTGCAAAAGGACGCAAGTATTGGTGTTCTTCTTCAGAAAGTATATTCATTTGTCTAAAAGCGCGTATAACTACCGCCGGTATGACTTGCATATTACCGTCTTCTATTTTTAATGCCATAGCCCAGCCGCCCTCGCGTTCCGCCGTGCAATAAATACCGTCGGCACCCAGTTTGCCAATAATCCGCCCTTTGGTACAGCGTATCATTTCCGTGCAGAAATGTTTATCACCGGCTACCATAGCAGGCTGAGCCCCCATGGCATTCAATACTATCTGGGCTGCCTCGCGGCGCATTCCAGCCAGTTGAACGCCATTACATAAATTATAATAGCCCAGCGCCATATGATACAGATGCAATCCGTATACCGGCACGCCGCAGCCATCTACACCCAGCATAATATCATCGGCGGCTAGTCCGCAAATATCGGCTACTATACCCAGCAGCATTTGTTGCACCGGATGTTCTTTTTTATAATAATCCGCTGTATCCCAGCCCATATGCAGGCATAAAGCCAGCATAGCGCAATGCTTGCCGGAACAATTATGAAAAGCTTTACGGGGTGCAACATGATCTGCCAAACGTTGATCGCGCAGTTTGGCATCTACAGATAAATCCGGCGCAAGCGCAAGATCTGCTTCAGATAAACCCATTTTTTCCAGCATGCTCAAAACGGCTTCTGCATGTTCCGGCGCACCGATATGCGAACCACAGGCAACAGCTAATTCTGCTTCGCTGAAGCCAAAAGCTTTAGCCGCGCCGCTTTCTACTAAAGCCATAGTAATAAAAGGCTTAGCTGCCGAGCGTAAATATGCCATTTGATAACTGTCGCCACAATAAGCCTTGATACGGCCTTCATTACCAATCATCACCACCGACCCGCGATACATGTTTTCAATGATCAGATGGCGATTGGAGCGCACCAAAATCTCCGACATAATACCATCACCCCCCTGCACTATTTTCAAGTTTAAATAATTCTTCTTCGCGTCCGCTTTTCCTGCCTTATGGCAGGATTTCCCTTGCCCAAAGCGAATTTCCTTTTCAAACGGGCAAGCTTACGCTAAAACACCTCATGCGGTCTTCGCCCGCAAGATGAGGACAGAGATTGTCATACTGAGCGAAAAACTTTCAAGGAGGTAATATTTATGTATTGGGATCATGTTATCACTAACGGCACATTAGTAAATACTCAGGAATGCTATAAAGCGCATATCTACATTAAAAATGGGAAAATAGCGGCTGTCAGCCACAATTTATTAGAAGGAGAAGCGGCGCAAATTACGGATGCTCAGAATAAATATATACTGAGCGGCTTAATAGACACCCATGTTCATTCGCGCGACGGTTTGCAGGCTGCCCGCTATAAGGAAGATTTTTTCCATTCTACCATGGCGGCGGCTTGCGGGGGCTTAACTACCATATTCGAAATGCCCAATACCAGCCCAGCCATTTATAATGGGAATATTTTAACTAAAAGCGCCCAGTATCTGGAACAAAAAGCCCATGTAGATTTTGCTTTATGGGGCTTAGCTTTAGGAAATATCAATATACATGAATTAGCCGGTATGGCTGCCTCCGGGGCTATCGCTTTTAAATTTTTCTGGGGTTATGCCATAGACAGCACTACCTATCAGCTAATTTATAATTATGATGAAAAAATGATGAATGTAGTTCCGCCGCTATTAGATGGCGAAATCTACGATATGTTTAAAACTATTGCCCAAACCGGCAAACAGGTGGCAATACATGCGGAAAATTTCTATCTTATCAAGGCTTTATCCGACGCCGCCGAAAAGGCGGGCTTAGACGAAAGCTATGCGAGCTTTTTAAAATGCCGCCCGGCGGAAGCCGAATGCACTACTATACGCTCGGCTATTGCCCTGGCTAAGCTTAGTGGAGTTAAGCTGCATGTTTTGCATTTAGGGGCGGGAGATGGCGTGAATATTATTGCCGCCGCGCAAAACGAAGGCTTGCCCATAAGTGTAGAAAGCTGCCCCCATTACTTATATCTCTGCGAAGAAGATTATGAACGGGTCGGCCCACTGATCAAGGTTTATCCTCTGGTGAAAACCCGCCGCGATAGAGAAGAATTATGGCGCGGTTTGCATGAAGGCGTAATTAGCTTAGTTTGCTCCGATCATGCGCCTCATACAGAAGAAGAAAAAGCCGTAGGGCTTAAAAATTCTCCTGCCGGCATGGCTAGTGTAGAAACTCTGGCGCCTTTAATGATCAATGCCGTAAGCGAAGGTCGTTTATCTATCAATCAATTGGCGGCAATACTCTCAGAAAACCCAGCAAAATTATACGGGCTGTATCCGCAAAAAGGCTCTCTTTTGCCCGGCACAGATGCGGATATAACCATCATAGACCCCATGGCTGAATATACTATACATAAAGAAGATTTGCACAGTATCAGCAAAGTAACGCCTTTCGACGGCTGGCCTATGAAAGGCCGGGTAAGTCAAACCATTTTGCGCGGTGCAACAATAGCCAAAGATGGGCAAATAATAGGCGGCCCCAGCGGTAAATTTATCAAAGCATAGCAAGCGGCATCTTAAGGGCCCTTAAGGGCCCTTAACTGCCTTAGTTTTTATTTTAAGCAAAAAGCCTATCAACAGGGCGGTATAAATAAAAAGCAAAGCCAAAACCAGCCAGGTTTTACCTGTAGAAACCGGTGCAATACCTATAAGCACCAGCATAGGTGCGCCAAAAACAATAGCCGTGCCGCTGCCGGTAAGCAGATTATTACCCGCCGGTGTTTTATAAAAGGGGTCTATTTCCCTAAGTAATAGCACACCAGAGCTGATAGTGCCGGTCAGCATTCCGTACATAGACAACATACCTTCATAGTAGTAATTCGGATACACCTTTTTACAAAGCCATTTTAAGTAAACCAAGGTAACTGTAGCGCCGACAACACTCATCAACAGAAAAGGCAGCCACAGCTCTGCCATAACCCCAATATCTATAGAAGCTATCCCGGCAATGATCATTAAATCAAAAGCAAAGCCGGAAATGCGTGAAAGCAGATAATTATTTTGGTATTGCCTGGTCATAAGCTTGCTTTTGCGTAAGGTTTTAAATATTACACGTACAGCCATAGCCAATAGCGCGCCGATAATAAAATTAAACCCCCATAGTAAGGTAGAAATTGTTTGAGAAATATTTGCACCCAAACCCATGCTAAGCGTACTTAAACCGCGAATAACAAAATATGTGAACAAATACACCAATAATACCAGCGCCATTTGTATACTTAGCTTATCGATAGATTCGGCTATAGGTATCTCGCCTTTATCTTGAAAAGTGCTGATGCTAATAAAGTCCGCTTCATCTTCCAAACTCATACGCTTAAAGATACCTTTGCGCAGTAAAATATTGAGGTAAATCACCCCAACTACACAAGCCGATAAAAAACCTGCGGCTGCTAAAGATAATCCAAAAGAGCGTCCGCCAATAAAACCCAAGCTCTCGTAAATAGAACCGATATTATTAGCCTGCCCCGGCCCTTGCCCATATCCCATGGGCAAAAGAATTCCCGCCGCCTCAAACATCCCGGGCAATAGCGTATAGGCTAAGCCCAAAGAGATGATTAAGCCGCATATACCCTGTATGGTATAGCAACTAACTATCAAAGCCCCGCTTTTAGCTGCAACAAACTTTTCTTCGCTATTATCATCTACCGCAGTGATGCGAAGCGACAAGGCAATAAAACCTAAAGCAATACCATGATAAGTAATCATTTCTAAGGTTTGCGCACTGACCATATTAAGCCCGCACATTTTTAGAATCAATAATAAAAACCCTGCCAACACAGCCGTCGGCATTAAAGTCTTTCTTATCAGCGGCAACTTTCGGCGCAGCACATTTGCTATTAACAGCACACATGCTATGGCCCCTAACTGCAATAAAAAACTCCACAAAGCTGTATTGGCAGCAGAAAAATCCATATAAATCCACCTTCCGTCAATTTCGCAAATAATTAAATATTTCCAGGTATTTTAAGGCACTGCGCGGAGTCATGCTGCGTATTTCATAACAAGTCCCCTCTTTTAAAGAAAATAACAAAGTCATTTGATCCACTATAGCAAAACGTGTTATCTTATGTAAAGGAAATTCATTACCCGCGCAATAAAAATTATCCTTACATATATACATTTTCCCCTTAGCCATAAAAATGGCCTTTTTTGCTACCACAACCTTAAACAGCAACTGTTCCTCATCGGCGCAAATCTCTTGCTCACCGGCGCTTAAGATAATTGTTGGTAAATATACATATTGCCACAGGGCCCAGGCGGTAATTGTAGAAAAAGGCAGCGCCTCCCCTGTTAAAAAACCCGTCTCACTATATGTTGCCTTAAGACCGCAAGCACAAAATAACTCTGCGCCTTGTGAATAAAGCGTGCCGATTCTGTGACAGGCGGGGCATAAATACAAGGCGGTCTCCAGATGCTCCGCCAAATTTTTGCCCCTATAAATACACATTTCATTTTTTTGCTTCTCATATGCATCTTCATAAATATCCCGCTCGATAATGTGTAAAACATCCTCATTACTTAGGCTTTTTAAGCTTTCGGCTGTATAGCGGCCCACAATTGTTCCTGTTATTTTTCCTTTACGCTTATATTTAGCCCAGCGCGGTGAACTAAAATACCCTCCTTCCAAACGAAAAGTAATTAAATCTACTCCGGCAGTTTTCACCAGCTTTGCTGTAGCAGGAACAATAGGCCAGGTAACCCCGGTAAAAGAACGGTTGCCCTCTGCAAAAAAACAAATACTCGATCCCGCTTTTATTCTCTTCAGCATCTCTTTAATGGCAGATATATCGTCACGGCTTTTATTGATCGGTATGGGCGCACATAAACTTAGCAAAAGCCTGGATAATAAACCTTTTCTAAAGGTATGTTCGCTGGCTAAAAAAAACATATGCCGGCTAAAGCTCAAAGCTACCAATACGGGGTCTAAATTGGTATTATGGTTCGCTATGATGATAGTTGGCGCAAGCGGGCCATTTTCTGTTTTTGCGCTATAGTTCATAAAATATTTAATAAACGGCCCGCTAAGCTTTTTTAACAGCCAATAAATAAACCCATATCGCCGATAATTTTTCATAGAACCTCGCAAAAAAAATGTGAATCTTTGTTTATTTCCGCTCTAAGAATAATAATCCTGCCAAAGAATGATTAAAGCGCCAAATATTAAGGGCACCTCTAGAAACCAGAATAAACACTAACAAAATGATCAAAATGAGACTAATTACCTAAATATCCCCGTCATTGCGGACT
>WRKD01000141.1 GCA_009778255.1 Bacillota bacterium | reverse complement strand
TAGAGCCTGGGGCAAGTTGTGTTACCGTTACTCCAATAATTGATATAAGGCCGGTGTTAAGCTCTTTTATCTTAGTATATGAACATAAAGCTGAAAATATCATCACATAATCTACAATAAAAAATGTTATTGCTCATTCCGTCATTCCGGACTCGACCAAAAACTTCCTGATTGATGCACTTTTTTTGAGGAGATTCCTGCTCCCAGGATCGAGACCAGGGAAATCTCCGGCTGCAAATACGTGTTAATAGGACTGATTCGAACAGGGTCTGAACTTTACACATAAATGGCGCATCATTAATGACCATATTGACTTTCTACGACCAATATGAGTATAATATGGTGCAGAGAAAAATCTCAGCCATATCTTATATGCTATTCCTGCGAATAAACTTGCAAAAAAAACAAGATTATCGGCGTTTCTCCAGCTAGAGTGCATGATTTACGAGGAGTCAAGAGTCAGGAGTCAGAATATCTAAAAAAACTAAACCAATAAGAGCAAGCTATGAGATTTTATGCTGCTTTTAGAAGAGTTTTGTTTGTATGTTGATGAATGCAGGTACTATTTGATTCTAGCAAAAAACCTTGAGTATAACGATGTTCCAGAAACTTCCTATTTACTAAATGAAGTCAGCAAATTACTGGATGCATACTCTAAAGGTGTTCAATTCCATTCTGACTTCTGGCGCAATGGCTCCTGACTCCTTGGGTTGCGGGCGAAGCCCGCCCTATGCTATAACCGAAAGGGCTAATATGTTTCATGATTATGCAAAAATTAATGTTAAAGGCGGCGATGGCGGCAATGGGCTGGTGGCTTTTCGGCGGGAAAAATATGTGCCTTTAGGTGGCCCGGCCGGTGGCGACGGCGGGCGGGGCGGGCATGTTATATTAGAAGGAGATATGAATTTGCGCACCCTGACCGATTTTAAGTATCGGCGGCATTATAAAGCAGGTAAGGGTATTGCCGGAGGCCCAAAAAACATGACCGGAGCAAATGCGCCAGATTTGATCATTAAAACGCCTTTAGGCACGGTAGTACGTGATGAAGAAGGAAGGCAAATAGCAGATATAGTAACATCGGGGCAACAGATGCTGGCAGCTACAGGCGGGCGCGGCGGGCGCGGTAACAGCAGTTTTGCTTCCGGCAAACATAAAGCTCCGGAATATGCGGAAAACGGTGAACCAGGAGAAGAACGCTGGCTAACCTTGGAATTGAAGCTGTTGGCCGACGTAGGTTTAATTGGCCTGCCTAATGCGGGTAAATCTACCCTGCTTTCGCAGGTTTCGGCAGCTAGCCCTAAAATTGCGGATTATCCTTTTACTACGCTTACGCCAAATTTAGGCGTGGTGCGTTTAGATGATTCAAGTGAATTTGTGCTGGCCGATTTACCGGGTTTAATAGAAGGGGCAGCCACCGGAATCGGCTTGGGGCATCGCTTTCTGCGTCATGCCGAGCGTTGCAGGGTCTTAGTTCATATACTAGATATGTATCCGCAAGAAGGTAAAGACCCGGCTTATAATTTTGCTGTTATTCAAGAAGAGTTAAAACTCTATAAAGCTAATCTTGGCCTGCTTCCGCAAATAATAGCAGCCAACAAAATGGATTTACCAGGTGCTGCGGAGAATCTACAAAAATTACGCAGCAGTTTGGGTAATGATTTTGCCATACATCCCATTTCCGCCCTCAAAGGAGAAGGTTTAAAACCACTGCTCTGGAGTATAATACGCCTGTTGGAAGAGGCGCCGCCGCCCATGATCGAGGCAATTGAAGAAATACGGCAAACTATTGTTCAGGCTGAAAAGCCTTTTCTTATCAATGAAATTGCTGAAGGATTGTGGCAGGTTTGCGGCAAGAGGGTGGAAAAACTGGTAGCCATGACAGACTTAGATAATGATGAAGCAGTTTTACGCATGCAACATATCTTTATTAGCATGGGTTTGGAAGAAGCGCTGCGCAAAGCTGGCGTAAATGTAGGCGATACAGTGGAAATAGCAGGCAAACAATTTGAATACACCGAATAAGAGGCGTTCATGATTAAAGGCGACCAAAAAAAACTGCGACGTATAGGCATTATGGGCGGAACATTCGACCCCATTCATTATGGGCACTTGGTTGCGGCAGAGATTGCGCGCTCTAAATTCATGCTCGATATGGTGGTCTTTGTACCTTCCGGCCACCCGCCCCATAAACAAAACGTACCCGGTCATGCCGAGCAAAGGCTGATGATGGCGCTTTTAGCCACAGTGACCAACCCATATTTTCAAATTTCCCGTAGTGAAATAGATCGCCTGGGGCCTTCTTATACATACGATACATTAATTGAGTTCAGTGAACTATATGGCCAGCAAAGCGAATTATACTTCATAACCGGTACAGATGCGGTGTTGGAAATGCTGACTTGGCGTAATGCAGAAATGCTGATAGATATGTGCAGGATTATTGCCGCTACCCGCCCGGGCTACGATTTGACCGATATAAGCCGCCTGCCTTCTAACTTTTGTGAAAAAATAGAAATGCTGCAAGTACCGGCGCTTAGTATCTCTTCCAGCGATATCCGTTGTCGTATTCGAGAAGGTAAGCCAATTAAATATTTACTGCCGGAGGCCGTGGAAACATATATATATAAACAGCGATTGTATATTAAAGGGCGCCTCTAATTACTCCGAATTGCCAGATTCACTAGAAATTTTTTCGCCTAGCAAGGCGGAGGAGCTGAAGCGTAGCCTAAAGCTACGTGAAGCGACGACAACGCAGTCTAGGCGGAAAAAGGGCAGCGAAGATGGTTATGAGTGGGTATTTAGAGGCGCCCTTAAGGAATGATCTGCTTTTGGAAGATAAAACAGTGGTTTTTTCCACCGGAGCAGCTTTACAAGCTACAACCGGCTCAAAACTTTATAGTGAAGAACAATGGCTGTTTTGGGCACAAAAATTACAGAAAACTTTGCACGAAGCCCGTTACGAACATTGTGTGCGCGTAGCTGGTGAAGCTGCCTGTTTAGCCGGTAGTTTCGGTCTGGATAAAACACGGGCATGCTTAGCCGGGTTATTGCATGATGTAGCCCGCGATATCTGCTTTGAAACCCTCTTTGCCTATGCCGAACGCTATAATATAATGGTGGGGCCAGAGGAACGCTCTAACCCCATCATCCTTCATGCAGATGTAGGAGCAGCTTTATTGCGCCATGAATGGGCAATAGATGATGAAGAAGTGTTAAAAGCCATTGCATTGCATACGGTAGCTTCACCCAATATGGATAATTTTTGCCAAGTTATTTATTTAGCCGATATTATTGAACCGGGCCGCCAAGAATGGCCGGGGCTTCAGGAACTACGAAAGCTCAGCTACGAAAATTTAGATCAAGCTATGTTATGGTCTTTGCAAGAAAGCTTCGCCTACCTTAAAGAATGTGGAACCTTCATTCATCCGCGGGCCCAAGCTGCCTATGATTATTTGATAAGAAAGCTAAAAGCAGGAAAGTGCTAAATAATAGTGAATAATAAATAATAGGTGAAACCGCTGTTTGTTATTATATAAATAAGTATTGAGGAGGTGAAGATGTTTGGAATCCCGTGAATTAGTTGAGTTTTGCTGTGTTAAAGCCAGGGAAAGAAAAGCCGTTGACATCTTAAGCATGGATTTAAGTAAACTTTCGCTGGTTTGCGACTATTTTTTATTAATGAGCGCTAACAATAAACGTCATTGCCAATCCATAGCAGATTTTTTACTAAATGAGCTGGCTTTAATAAACGAAGCCCCTTTACGTGTAGAAGGGTATAAAGAAGGCGGCTGGATTTTGTTGGATTGCGCCGATGTAGTAATACATATTTTTCTTGAAGAAGAACGACGTTACTATAATCTAGAACGCTTATGGGGCGATGCTATTTGTGAACGCTATACATCTGAATAATATATACTGTAATAGAAGCAACAAAAAACACCAACACTTGCACCAACAATTCTGAAAGAATAAGCTTCTGTATATTTATGCAGTTGAATAAATATTAAATGTGGACAACTTGTTGATTATTCCAAAATTATCTTAACTTTCAAGACAATAGCCAGCTAAACGTGGGTGAAGCAACATCGGTTGCAATGTGGAAAAAAAGAGTATAAACTAGCTTCTAAGCGTATAATTTTAGCAGTAAAAACAACAATCCCTGCTCTTGGACTTCTGAAAATGTCAAGCTAAATAATATAAATTTTTTATATTATTTTAAAAGCGCAGGTGTAGTATAATCAAAGTTTTTTAGCAAATATTTTCTCGGTTTATGCACTATAGCTACAGATTCATTTAGGTGTAAACAATGGGCTATTTACAAAAAATCTGGTTAAAAACTCGCTGGATCGGAACTACTCCCTTGCATACCGGGGAATTACTGCGACAAAGCAAACAAATTAAGCAAGGCCTGGTAATGGGCATGCGTTTGGCTGTCTTGGAAGAGCAAGCAGCAGCTGTGGTGGTGGATAGCCGTTTAGCATCGGTTTTTTTACCCGGCGCCTATCAATTGGAAAAAGACAAAATGCCGCCATTAAGGCCAGATGAAAAATACGACTGGCTATTTCCTGCTAAACTGTATTTCTTAAACTTAGCGCCGGCTCCCGCCGAACCTTGGCAACCTCTGGAACCACTCCTAACCCGCGACCCCGAGCGCGGGCTGGTACAACTATTGCTTATTGCCGAATATAAAGCGCAGGTAAAAAATGCCGCCGTTTTTATGCAAAATATGGTTTTGGGCCGCAGCGTTTATGAATGGCCCGAATTGCATCGCCGTTTAAGCCGCCGCCTGGATGAATTGGCTATCTCTTTAATGGCCCATAACCGAACAGATATAGAACGTTTAGACAAAATAAAAGAAAGAACAGCTAATACATTAATGGAGCGTATGAATAATGAGTTACTTAGCAGCGGTCTTGTCATACTAAATATTAGTATTAAAACATTGGAAGTTCATCCACAAATATACCGCTTATGGCAAGAGCAAAAAGACTATTGCGACTTTAATATAGCGCTTGCCCGCTCCATTGTTAGTTAATATATGAGGCGTATGCATATATTAACGGGTATTGACAAAACTGGAAATTAGTGATATGTTAAATTTGTAAAGTGATGTATATAAATAATAATACTATGCAAATCTATAACAAATCTCTGGTAAGAGTTTATGGTAAACAACAATACTTAAGGAGGAATAATTATGCTGGTACGAGAAAAAATGACCAAAGATGTTATAAGCATTAATATATCCGATACCCTTGCTAAAGCTGAAAAGATTATGCAGCAGAACAAGATTCATCAATTACCGGTTTTTAGCGGCAAAAAAATATCCGGCATACTGGCAGTAGCCGATATAGAACAATTTAAACAAAGCAATGAAGAAGTCAATTGGGATACTATTTGCGTAAAAGATGTTTTACCACCAAATCAGCGCTTGATTACCATCTCGCCGGATGTTTCTATTGAGCAAGCTGTAATGCTGTTTCAGAATAATCAAATCGGCTCTTTACCGGTGATGGAAGATGGTAAATTAGCCGGCATTATCACCATTACAGATGTACTGAACACCTTTGTAGATTTGCTCTGGGCTAAAAGAAGCCGTATTACGGTAGAACTTGGCACACAACCGGGGCTGATTGCCGATGTAGCCGGCGTTATAGGAGATTTTGGCGTTTCTATACTGCGTATAGCCATGTTCCCACAACCGGCCCACAATAGCTTCGAAGCCTTAATAAGCCTGGATACCGATAATATTAGGCCTATTGTAGAAAAACTACGACAAAAAGGCTATGTAGTAAGCGCTTATAATTATTAAGGGAGGCGCAGTTATGAAACACCCCTCCCGCAGATTCAGCACTTTAGCCATCCATGCGGGCAATAACGCCGATAAAACTTACGGTGCGCTCGTTATGCCCATCTATCAGAGTTCCACTTTCCGCTTCGACAACCCAGATCAAGGCGCACGCCGCTTCACCGGAGAAGAAGAGGGCTTTATTTATAGTCGGCTGGGGAATCCTACCACCGCGGTTTTACAGGACAAACTGGCTGTACTGGAAAGTGGCGAAGCTGCTTTAGCTTTCAGTTCCGGTATGGGCGCCATAAGCTCCGCCATCTTAACTATTTGCCAAGCGGGAGATCATATTGTAGCAGATGAACTATTATATGGAGGAGTCTACGATTTACTGGCGCATATTATGCCATGCTACGGCATAGAAACAAGCTTTGTAAATACACAAGATGTAACAGCTTTCCAAGATGCTTTTCGCCCCAATACCAAATTACTCTATCTGGAAACTCCGGCCAACCCAAATTTGAAAATAACAGATTTACGCGCCGCCAGCGCCCTGGCCAAAGCCTATGATAAGCGCATTCTTGTAATGTGTGATAATACCTTTGCCACCCCATACTTACAGCAACCACTTAAACTTGGCTGCGATATAGCAGCTCATTCTCTTACTAAGTATTTAAACGGACACGGCGATGTAATTGGCGGCGCTTTAATAAGTAATAAAAAGTTTATTCAAGAGGTAGCAAATATTGGGCTGAAAAATCTTAGCGGCGCCGTTTTATCTGCTTTCGATTCCTATTTGGTTTTACGGGGAATTAAAACTCTTGAATTAAGAATGGAACGCCATTGCGCCTCGGCTTTACAGGTAGCCGAATTCTTACAAGGGCATCCGGCGATAAGGCAGGTTTATTATCCCGGCTTACCGCAGCATCCGGGTCATACAATAGCCAAAGCACAAATGCATGCTTTTGGCGGAATGGTTGCTTTTGAACTAAAGGGCGGTCGAAGCGCCGGCGCTAAGCTACTGAATAGTCTTTCCCTAATCACCCTAGCCGTTAGCTTAGGCGACACCGAAACATTGATTGAACACCCAGCCACTATGACTCATTCCACTTATAATGCTGAAGAGTTGGCGGCTGCCCATATCAGCGAAGATTTAGTACGTCTTTCTGTAGGCTTGGAGGATGTTTTAGATATCATTGACGATTTACAGCAAGGCTTAGACGCACTTATGCTAAAGTAGGCAGACCTTGAGTCTGCCTTTTTTTCTATTTGGAACATTCTTTATATGCTTTGCGTCTTATAAACAAACAAGGATTGGGGGCGTTTTATTATGTTACGTAAGATAATCACGTTTTTTGTTACAGTAGTTATTTTAGCTTTGTTTTTAATTCCAGGCTTACTTTTACCACAAAACTCCTCTACAGCGGCTATAGGAGAAAATTCTTTAGTGGCCACTTTAGAGGAAAAACCTGTGGCAGCCGAACCTTGCTCAATTATACTGTATGTGGGCAGCCCGGAATCTATAGTTAATGGGAAACAAATACCCATAGATAGTAACCCTGCCGTGGTACCCTTCATTGAAAATTCCCGCACCCTAATGCCCTTGGCTTTTGTAGCAAGAAACATGGGTTTTGAAGTGGAATGGCAGGAAGCAAAAAGAACCGTTCTTCTTAATCAGCAAGGATTAACGCTGGAATTCAAACTGGGCTCCCCCATTATGATAAACAACGGCACAGCCATGGAGATGGAAACTACCGCGCGTTCCTATAATGATCGAACCTTAGCGCCAATTTCATATGTGGCTAAAGCTATGAACTTGTATGTAACCTATGATAGGGGCTTGATCATTCTAGATAGCGAAAAAGAATATAGCCTAAGCGCCGATAAAGAATACATAGATTCTTTAATTAGCCGCCTAAGCGGTTTGCCTATTGTAGGTAGCGCAGATAAGTTCAATGTTTTAATGAAAGAAATAGCCGAAGAGCAGCACGATATTGTTTTATATACAGAAGACGTGGTAGCAATAGAGACTGAAGCGGCTGGAACTGATATGCCGGTACCTGTTCCCACAATGCAACCTATTGTGGACAATAGCGTACGTGAGTCGGCTCAATCAAATATATCTAAAACAGACTTATTCTTTGGTGAGGGTGGAGATGATATTGCCGATTATTCTACAACTAATATTCAAGTGGCAGGAGTGGATGAAGCCGATATCATCAAAAGCGACGGCAATCATATTTATCACCTGACTGACAATAAGTTCATTATTACTCAAGCCGACGCAAAAGGTAATATGAAGCAATTATGCGTCATGGATTTACAAAATAAGCAAGCAAAATGGCAAGACGGCTTTTATCCCCAGGAAATGTATGTGGCAGATGACAGATTATGCATTATTGGTACAGAACACATCTATCAGGAAGAAGAAAAATACCGCTTTTATGGCAGAAGCTATGTTAAAGCGCTGATCTACGACATTAGTGATAAAACAAACCCCCAGCTTATTAAAGAATTCAGCGCCGAAGGCGATTTACAAAGTAGCCGCAAAGTAGACAATATTCTTTATTTAATAGTAAACTACAATATGTATTTCTACGGATTGGATGCGCCTTGCGATGCTGTACCGCTTTATAGAGACAGCGCCGCCTCTGAATCTGAACTTATGCCGCTAAATTTTGGGGTGATGCGTTACTTCCCCGGCAGCGAAAGTAATAGTATTCTGATGATTTGTGGTTTAGATATCAAGGATGCCCAAGCTACGGCAAATATTAGCTCGATACTCGGTTCAGGCGGCGCCGTTTACATGTCGCGCTCTGCCCTATACATAGCTAAATATAATTATTTCTATAATATCGTACCGCTGGATGATAAAGTAAATGTAGATATTAGTGATAAAACCACCTTCTTTAAATTTGTGCTGGATAATGGTAATGCCATATACCAAGGTAAAGGCATGGCTTTGGGAACTGTTTTGAACCAGTATTCCATGGACGAATTCAACGGAAGTTTCCGCGCAGCTATGACAATTAATTCCGGTAATGGCGAAAGCAAGAACGCTTTAGTGGTTTTTGATCAATCTATGCAGCAAATAGGCAGTATAGATAATATGGCGCCCGGCGAACGTATTTACTCGGCGCGTTTTATGGGTGAACGCGCTTTCATG